>JAFDCA010000548.1 GCA_019313025.1 Deltaproteobacteria bacterium | reverse complement strand
TTATAAACAGCAAAACTGATGTGAGATGAAGGCTTTTTTCTTGACACTTCATCAGCTTTTTTCTAATCTTAAATATTCAAACTGTCTGTGAAAATTAGATTTTTCTTAAATATCTTCTATGGAACACTATAGCCTTAATAAAAATGTTTTTCAACCATCTCTAGATCAGTTATGAACAACTCTTTTTTAAGACCTTGGCTTTTCCTTGCGCCCAAAACCACTCAACCAAAACAACATTATATAATGTACAAACGGTCCATATCGGAACGCTTTAGGCACTGACTTTAAAAGAAGAGACATATTAATAGATTGCAAGCAAACCCAAAGGAGGAAAACATGCATAAAATTACAAAACGATCAACGGTGTTATTGCTTATTATAACACTTATTTTTATCCCTTTCGGAACATCGGCCCTTGCACAAAGACAGACGGTCGATGAAGAAAACAGCGGTGCCCTTATGACCGCTGATCTTATCCTCGCCAGGCCCCTGGGAATCGTTGCAACCGTTCTGGGTTGTGCCGTCTTTATTGTATCACTCCCCTTTTCAGCTCTGGGTGGCAATACCAAACAGGCCGGTCAAAAATTGGTCAAAGAACCCGCCTCATTTACATTTACAAGACCGCTGGGAGAATTTTAAAATATATATTGCCATCCACAAGAAGTATCGACCCACCGATACGGCCAAACAAGGGGGTAAGATGGTTGAAATTAAACGTCATGGAATTGAAGATTTAACCCAGTTCGCATTGGATGTGATTCGACGTTCCGGAAAGGAAGCACTTTCCTTTTATGGTAAGGGGGATCGTCGCATCAAATTTGATGAAGCGCTTGTTACGGAAGCAGATTACCATTTAATGAATTTTTTTCAGGATCAGCTTGACAACCATTTTCCTGAACATCAGGTATTTAAAAACAACCAGATGAACAGAAACTACACCCATGACCAAAAGCGATATCTCTGGATTTTTGATCCATTGGATGGGGTGGCCAACTTTCAGGCGGGAATTCCGATATGGGGCATTTCACTTGCATTGATAGAAAATTTTTGGCCTATTTTTGGAGCGTTCTATATGCCGGCAACCGGCGATATTTTTCACGCACGGGCGGATCAAAAAGCCTTCTTGGGAGATAAAGAAATTCGCGTTTCGAACAAGAAAAACATTAACGACGAGAGCCTTCTTTTTACGTATTCACGATTTCACCAACGCTATCGATCAACATTTCCTGGAAAAATTCGTGATTTGGGGTGTACCGGCGCTCACATTTGTTATGTTGCAATGGGTCGTGCCGAAGCGGCTATAATTGCAAACGAATCGTATCAGGATCTTGCTGCAGCCGGTATTATTCTTGAAGCGGCAGGTGGAAAAATCTGCAAGATAGACGGAAGCAATTTTTTTCTCAGTGAATATTTGGACGGCCAAAAGATCAGTGACCGCCTTCTGGTTATGGCCCCAGGAATTTATACACAAGTTCGCAACAGTCTCGAAGAGATTTCTTAATCTTTTTTAAAATGAGAAATGATTTCAAGGATCGACCATATTTCAATCGCGGTGAAAGATTATCCGAAAGCGCTTCATTTTTTTAAAAACATACTTGGAGCGGTCCTCGGTACTGGTGCTCAAAATAATGATTTGAAATATCGTTGGCAGATTTTTTCTTTGGGCGACCTTTCACGTCTCGAACTTATAACCCCTCTTGAGGAAAAAACTTTTTTGACAAAGTTCTTGAATAAAAATAAAGACGGGGGCCTTCATCATATCTCCTTACAAACCCCGGATATTCAACACGTCATTCAAACCCTTGAAGATCATCGTATTCCTTATTTCGGATATAACGAATACGGCGATTTTTGGAAAGAGATCTTTATTCATCCCAAAGATGCTTTTGGTGTTCTGGTTCAGATTGCTGAATTCAGTCCCGACGACTGGCTGGATAAATCTCTTGTATTTCAAAAGGGACAAAAATGGGAAGTTATAAAAAACAACGATGGCTGTACCTTAAACCTTGCACATCCCGGCGGAGGAAAAGTTAAACTAACATTAAACCGATCAGAAATTAACAATCTTGTCAACGATCTAGAAAAGTTTTGTTAGCTTGAAGCTAGGATTGGCCAAAAGGGGGCGTTTTTCAAAGGTCTCATATTAGTGATTCAGATGCTCTCGCATCCATTGAGTTGCAATACTAACAAGTTCTTTTTGATGGTTATTGAACCGGTGGTCGGCACCGGAAATCTTAACAACCGTAACATTTGTCTTGGGCGTTGCACTGTTTCGGAGACGGTCAGCGACATCGGGATTGGCCAGGCGATCAGCAAGACCGTGGACGACCAGTATGGGTTGAGAAATACGGGCAATGTTTTTGTAAGGATCGGATACGGTTTTCGGACCCCTGAGACTGACAACATGATTGGCGGTATAAATGGTTTTGCCCAAGGGTCCCAGATTGATCAGCATCCACTGATCTCCTTTACCGCCGGCCACCAAATCCTGGGCCTGACGGAGGACGCTGTTTGCCGTCTCAGGTCCGAACACACTGATATTCCACTCGAAAAGATTGCCCGGAGGACCGGTTAGGAGGATGCCTTTAATTCTGGGGTCCTGGGTTGCTGCAACGTAATATAACACCCGGTTGGTCCCCATACTATGGCCGTAAAGGAATATGGAATTATAACCCAGCAGGGCCATTTTATCGACGGCGATGGCAATGTCATAACGGTTTTCTTCAAACCGGTTTTTTTTAGGACCCCGATCATGATCACGCATGTTGAGTGCCAAGGTGGTAAATCCTCTATCTGCCAAGGCTTCTGGAAGAAAGTCCATAATGCCTGAGTAAAAATTGCCGCTGTAACCGTGGATCAACACCACGCAGGCTTTTACTCTGGCCATATGAGGCCGGCGTAAGATACCGGTTAGTCTTATCCCATCGACGGTTTGCAATCTGACCAGGTCGATATCGATGTTTTCAGAAGCTCCGGAGTTTTGATTTGCGCCGATAAGAATAAAAAAAAAGATCAGAAAAAAACTTTTAAAATATCGCATCATGGCCTCTTTGATATTTTCATATTAACATTTGAAAGGTTCCGTTTAGATAAAAGTTAATTTAGGGACAACCAATAATTTTTTCAAGAAAATAGTCTTTATCACCCACAGGAGGTATGACATGCTCATTCATAAAACCAAGGTACAGGTTCGTTTCGGTGATACAGATCCGTATGGGGTTGTTTATTTTGTCGCCTATTTTCGTTATTTCCATCAGGGAATCGAAGAATTTCTCCGGTATATCGACATACCTCCGGAAAGCTTTTTTCGTAACAAAAAAGAACAATACGGCATGCCCAAGGTAGCTGCCAACTGCAGTTTTTTATCCCCGGCCTACTATGGCGATTTACTTGAAATGCATACCTCAATAAAAGAAATCAAAGAAAAGGCCATTGTCTTTCAGTTTCACTTTTACCGCCCGCCGGAAACCCGGTTGCTGGCAGAGGGAAATGTTACCTTCGTTGCCATCGATCACACTTGGAAGGCCATTCCTTTGCCAGAAATTATCGCTGAAAAAATACAACGATTGTAGTTCGAATTATTTAAATCGTTGCATTCGATTTATCTGAACATCAGATGAATCCCGGCTTTAAGTTCATGAACGTGGCCGATGATTTTGGCAGCCGTTACCCCTTTGGCATGTAAGGCGTTGACGAGATTTTCTCCCTGTGTCTCCGTAACCGCCACAAGCAAACCACCGCTGGTTTGGGGGTCAAATACTATGTCTTCGTGCCAGGATGGCAATTCGATTTCAAACCTCGAATGTTGTTCCACCATTTGCCGATTGTAAGCATTTACACCGGTGGTCATTCCTTT
>JAFDCA010000547.1 GCA_019313025.1 Deltaproteobacteria bacterium | reverse complement strand
TGTTGATTATATGATATAACGTGATCCTTAAATAGGAGTGAGGCGGATTTTATTTATAGGGCAGACCCAATAATATAAGGTTTGCCCTTTTTTTGTTGATTGATATGATGAGAGATGAGAACATAATGCGAGAGAGGATGAGGATTATGTCTTGACTTTCAATTGAATAAAGGATTATAGTTCTGTCATACTTAATTATGAGGTGTAAGATTGGATAACGAGTTCATTTTAAAACAGTTTGAAGAAATCGAAAAGAAAGTTGAAAATCTGATCAATGTTTCCAAGTCGTTTAAAACGACAAATTTAGAACTGAGGAATAAAGTTGAGAGGTTAGAGGAAGAGCTTCAAGGTAAGGCTGAGGCGGAAAACAATTATGCACAAGAGAGAGCCTTGATTCGGTCAAAGATCGATGGTCTTTTGAGCAGACTAGAAGATATTGCAGAATCTGATTAATGGCCGATGGGGCGTTTTAGAAAAGGTAATAACGCATTCATTGGAACAACTTGTAACAATAGAGCTTTTTGGACAGCCTTATACATTTAAGGCGCAATCAGATGTGAGAAACGCAAAAGAGGTTGCTGATCATCTGGTAAAAGAAGTGACCAAGATAGAAAATCAATATTCACGCACATCGTCTGTTAACAAGCTTGCAACTTTGATTCTAGCTGCGCTCAATATTGCCAATGAAAATATTAAACTAAAAAAGAGTCATTCAGATTTATTAACAGATATTTCTAAAAAATCGGCAAATCTGATACATACACTCGATGCGGCAGTTAATGGGTGAAGCTTATCAACAATTGAAGGTTAGGAATTTGTAACAAGTTGTTTTATTTCCGTTTCCATTATTTTTATCTGTATCGGTAGAGGGAAAATTAGATATTATGCCTAATTTTCCGAGATAGATATGACCTTGAAGATATTTGAGTTTTAAATTAAATGCGGCCCCTGCCGTGTTTGTGATTGGAAGATGTTCTTTGACCCAACATTCAATTAAAGGGAGCCTTCTCTAATTTTGGTGTGCATGTTCTGCCCGAACAGAAAAGCCTAAAAAAATTATGAGGCACCCACCTATTTTTTAAGGATCAAAGACCTCCCAACACGGCATCCTGGCAGGGGTCCTGATTAACTCAAATTTGAAATAGAACGGGTCATAAAAAAATCATCGACCTGATACTGTGTGCCATTTGTTTCCAAGTTGATTGAAACATTGAAATAAAGCGTTTCGGGAAAAATTTTTCAAAACCTTACCTTTTTCCTCCCAAAAAGCCATCCAAGTTCCACCTCATAATCGGTTTTCCTAAAGATGTTTCATATCTTAGAAAATTTTCGTTTTTGATATGAGGACGAGCTTTTACAATCTGATGTTGTAGCACTAAAAGCGTATAAATTCATTTGTAATGAAGTCGTAAAACGTGGTGTCAATCACGTATTTGATGTTTAGTATTTGGTGTTTTGCGCAAAATACTTACGGATTTAACAAGCTTATTAAATCACCAAACACTAAGCACCAACTATAACTGATGCCCGAAGAAAAAGTCATGTTTATAGAACATAAACATATATGAAATTTATAATTTCTTTTGAGCCGACAGGATGTTGGAGTAATGGAGTACGGAATATATCTGAATAACAGGTAATTATCAACACTCCAGTATTCCCTCACTCACTATAAAAGAACCGTATTTTTGATTATTGATCAACTGATTAAAAAATCAGGGTTTTCGTTCAGGGACTAATGAATCCCGGGGAGAAGGATAATGAATGAATATAATCTATTAATAGGCCTATTCGCATTTATTGTTGGTTTCGCAATTGCTTTTTGGGTCAAAGGATTAATTGTATCCCAGAAAGTAAAATCCGCTGAAAAAGAAACTTCGCGAATATTAAAGGATGCCAAACTAAGATCAGAAACACTGATAAAAGAAGCCAAACTGGATGTTAAAGACAGGCTTTTCAAAATGAAAAGCGAGTTCGATGCTGAAACCAAAGACACTCTGAGTGAATTAAAAAGAAGAGAGAAAAGGTTGATACAAAAAGAGGAAAATATCGACCGGAAGGCAGAACAGTTCGAACGTCGAGAACGAGAAATTTTGCGAAAAGAAAAAAATGTCACTCAAAAAGAAGGAACGATTGCACAGCAAGAAAAAGAGTATCAAGAGCTCCTTGAGGAACAAAAGCGGCAGCTCGAGAAAATTTCAGGTTTAACAGCAGAACAGGCAAAAGAACTTCTCATCAGGGCAATGGAAAATGAAGCCCGTTATGAAGGCGCCAAAATTATAAAAAGGATAGAAAATGAAACAAAAGAACAGGCGGATAAAAAAGCAGCAGAGATCATGGCCACTGCCATACAAAGGTACGCCGGTGATTTTGTCGCTGAGAGAACTGTCTCAGTGGTTGAGCTTCCAAACGATGAAATGAAAGGGAGAATCATCGGCAGGGAGGGTCGAAACATACGTGCCCTTGAGGCAGCAACAGGGATCGATCTTATTATCGACGATACACCGGAAGCTGTTATTTTGTCGGGTTTTAATCCGGTTCGTCGTGAAGTTGCCAGGCTCTCTCTGATGCGGTTGATTGCGGATGGGCGCATTCATCCGGCCCGTATCGAAGATATTGTTAAAAAAGTGGGCAAAGAGGTGGATTTGACAATTAAAGAAGCAGGTGAACAGGCGGCATTTGATTTGGGTGTTCACGGCATTAATAACGAACTTATTAAATATATCGGACGGCTTAAATTTCGCACCAGTTATGCCCAGAATGTTTTACAACATTCGGTCGAAGTGGGTGTGTTGTCTGGGATAATGGCGTCTGAATTGGGTCTTAATTCCAAACTGGCAAGACGTATGGGTTTGCTGCATGATATTGGCAAAGCAATTGATCATGAAGTTGAGGGACAACATGCCATTATCGGTTCTAAGTTGGCAAAAAAATTTGGTGAAACACCAATGGTTGAACATGCCATTGCTGCCCATCATGAAGATATACCCCCCAACTCCATATATGATTTGTTGATCCAGGCTGCAGATGCATTGTCTGGGGCGAGGCCGGGGGCTCGTAAAGAACTACTTGAAAATTATATAAAAAGATTGGAAGATCTAGAGAATATAGCAAATTCATTTAAGGGCGTTGCAAACGCTTATGCCATTCAAGCTGGAAGAGAGTTAAGGGTCATTGTTGAAAGCGGAATTATTTCCGACGAAGAGGCCACCCTTCTCAGCAGGGATGTGGCAAAAAAAATAGAAGAGTCGTTGACATTTCCGGGTCAGATAAAGGTTACGGTTATACGGGAGACTAGGGCTGTGGAATATGCCAACAAATAAGTTTGCATATCA
>JAFDCA010000546.1 GCA_019313025.1 Deltaproteobacteria bacterium | reverse complement strand
GGTGCCTCGGCGCTGGCCACCGCGGTCACCATGAAGATGGTTTCTCACAATGCGGTGGGGATTGCCACCGGCATCATGACCTTTCTTATTTTGATCTTTGGCGAAATTTTTCCTAAATCAATCGCTACCAGGAACAATATCCTCATAGCCAGACTGGTCATCATTCCATTGTACTGGTTGTCGATTCTATTTGCTCCAATCATTTTCATGTTGAACTTCATCCCTAAACTCACCGGCAAGGTTCGGAAAAAACCACTGGTGACCGAAGAAGAGTTGATGACCTTTGTTGAAGTGGTCGAGGAAGAAGGGGGAATTGAAGAAGAAGAAAAAGAGCTTATCCATAACATCTTTGAATTTGACGATACCAGTGCTTCGGAGATCATGACACCCCGTGCGGATATGTTTATTATCAATGCAGATGAGAAGCTGGATCTTGAGGAAATCATCCGATCCGGCTTTACCCGGATCCCCGTCATCGAGGAAGATATCGATCATGTTATCGGTATTTTAAATGTTAAAGATCTATTCATGCACCAGGTAACTTCGTCAGCTCAGGCAGAGGCCCGCGATGTCATGCACGAGCCCTATTTTGTGCCGGAAAATAAAAAGTTAGATAATTTGCTGCAAGAGTTTAAAAAAAGAAAACAGCACATGGCCGTCGTGGTGGATGAGCACGGCGGCGTGTCAGGCCTGATAACTCTGGAAGATGCGCTTGAAGAAATTGTCGGAGAAATTATTGATGAGACCGACAAATTTGAGGCCCATATCGTCAAGCTGGCTGAAAACGAATGGCTGGTATTGGGCAAATCAGAAATCGATGATGTCAATGAAAAACTGCAAATGAATATTCCGGATACCAAGGAATATGATACGTTTTCCGGCTATGTCCTGGACCAGATCGGCAGAATCCCCAAGGAAAGAGAAGAAATCCACATTGGAGATTTTACCATTACGGTTAAGGAGATGGATGGAACCAGGATCAAAGAATATACTGTTAAAAAGACAGAAACTGTTCCCCAGGAAGCTGAAGAGCCGTCATCAGGTTTCTAAGTATTGCAGACACTAATTTTTTTCGAGACTACGCTCGGAAAAAGTGGCCCCTGCGCAGTAGCAATGGCACTGATTATCTCATGGCGCAACCCATAGTTTTCAGGTGTCAGGTTTCGGGTGTCAGGAAGGCGAGTCGCTAAATCCTGAAACCTGAAACCTTCAGTTTCTGACAACATGTTATCAGATAAACCCGATAAGGGCTTAGGCCACAAAAGTTATGATGTTTCTTTCTTTGTGCCTTCGTGTCTTAGTGGCTGGACTTTTAATAGCTATGTTTGGCTTGCAAACCGTTTAAACTGCACACCGCATCCATTCAGAGTTCTTCCGGCGTGAAGGTAACCACGTCATCAATCTCAGTTGCGTCACAAAACAACATTACCAGACGATCGATTCCCAGTGCAATGCCGCCGGCCTCCGGCATGTCTTTTAAAGCCTTTAAGAATTTTAGCGGCATCGGATAAACCGGATGGCCGGAAGATTTACGCAGCCGCTGCTCTTTTTCGAAACGGGCCTTCTGTTCGGCAGGATCGGTCAGTTCACTGAAGCCATTGCACAGTTCAATTCCAGCGATATAAAGCTCAAAGCGCTCGGCCAGCAAATTGTTTTGGGGTTTTAATCTTGCCAGAGCCCCACAAGGTGCGGGATAGTCATAAAGAAAGAGCGGTGCCGGTGATCCCAGGTTGGGTTCAATTTCGTTTGCCATAACCTCATCGAAGCAATCTTTTTCAAGTGCCCTTTCCATTGCCATGGCTGCATATTGATGAAATGCTGTGGCCACCGACATGCGTGTCCAGGGAGTATCCAGATGTATTTCCCGACCCCGATAACTAATTTTATCATTCCCGTTTATCAGGTGGGCGACCGAGCAGATGAGGTCTTCACATTCGTCCATGAGATCTTTGTAATTGCGACCGGTGCTGTACCACTCCAGCATGGTAAGTTCCGGGAGATGTTTGGTGCCCCTTTCTTTGTGTCGGAAACATTTGCAGATTTGAAAAATCCGGGAAAATCCTGCAGCCAGCAATTGTTTCATGCACAACTCGGGTGAGGTTTGCAGAAACCAATTATCGGTGACGACGGCGTTGATGTGAGCTTCGGGAGCCGGAGCCGGAATACGGATGGGGGTCTCAACTTCGAGATATTTCCGATCAATAAAAAAGCCGCGAATTGCCTGAATACTCCGAGCACGCAGTTGGAGATTTCTCTTTATTTGAGATTGTCTATAATTTCCCATTGGAATCTCGGTGCGTTAAATTCAAGGATCATTCAATAATTTGATTGATATTGTGAGCAGTATCCATCGGTGGTAACCTTTGGACCCCGAACCTAGAACTGTTCAGTCTATGTATTTATCTTCCGTGCGGTCCTGAAGAAAGATCATGTCGAATTGTCCGGTGTCTGCCGTATCGTACCACCGGTAACCGATCTCTTTGCATTTGCTGCAGGCTTTGCGAGGAATGTGCACGGCAAGAATGTGCCGACCGCGGTCTGAGGCTGAATCAATACTCAGGGCTCCGGCACAATCAGGACAAATCTGAATCTGTTCCGACTGGGATTCCTGGATACCGTCGGTATCATAAAAAAGGTTGCGTGTGCGGTGTTGAGGGGCTGGTTTCTCCATGAGCTGATCTTTTATGTTTTCCCTTTGCTGCCAGATCGTGAGCGTAATTTCACCCATCTTTTCGATCGCTTCGGCCACCGATTGTGTCTGCCGGGTACTTTCCGGATTGTAGTCCGGCTCTTTTACCCTGCTGTAATCCACTCCGGCCATGGCCAGGATGATGCCCACGTTAACATAGGGAAGAGCCCCTTCAATGGAATAGCCGCCTTCCAGTACAGCAATATCCGGCTCCAGCATGGCTGTCAGGTCGGCGTAGCCCTGGGCTGAAAAATTCATGTTTGTGATCGGGTCGCTGTAATGGTTGTCCTGACCGGCGGAGTTGATGATGAGGTCCGGCTTAAAATCTTTGAGAATCGGCATGACAATGTTTTTGACGGTATATAGAAAACCCTCTTCGGATGTGTTCGGCGGCAGGGGAATGTTCAGTGTTTTTCCAACCGCGTTGATGCCGCCCAGTTCATCCGGAAACCCCGAGCCGGGATACAGGGTCCGCCCATCCTGATGAATCGAAATAAAGAGGGTGTCCGGGTCATGCCAGTAGATATCCTGGGTACCGTCACCATGGTGACAATCCGTATCAACAATGGCCACCCTGTCGATGGCGTAGGCTTGGCGGAGATATTCGATCATAACGGCTTCGATATTGATATTGCAAAAGCCCCTGGCGCCGTGCACAATGCGCATGGCATGATGTCCCGGTGGTCTGACGAGGGCAAAGCCTCGATCAATCTGTCCGTCGAGTACAGCCATGCCGATGGTTTTGGCACCACCGGCACTGATGAAATGGGATTCGGTGGTAACGCTCCAAACGTCCGGTACGCAAAAGTGTACGCGCTGGATATCTTTTAAGGAAACCGGATCCGGCTTGAGCTCTGTCACCCCATCAATATCAAAAAGACCTTCTTCAAATACCTGATCCTGAGTATAGAGCAAACGTTCTTCCCTTTCAGGATGGGTCGGGCTGATGGCCCAGTCGAAGGCGGGGAAGAATACGAGACCGGTTTTATGTTTTGCGTTCAACATTAGGAGCTGCTGATCTCCGTCTAATTTATCAATTAGGCGTTTATTCTGATCTATCTATTGTGACAGATTGGCAATTACCTGATCGTACCCATGAATCAACCCCGGCTTGACCTGTACTTTGACGCGGATGTTTTTCCCGGTGGTGTTAAAACCGCGCACCATGTTAAAATGTAAGCTTTCAAGCACTTCCATTTCTAGATTGTCGGCATTGGCACCCCGTTTAACGGCCTTGGCTCTCAGCAGCTCAAAGGCCCGGTGGATGGCTGCATCGGTGTCGAATCCATGATCGATGGTTTGACTGAAGCTTTCTTCCGGGGCGCGGGCAATCCGTCTTTCGGTGTCGGCAAAAAAAGTGACTTCACAGGTGGTGCGAGCCAGGGCCGCACCAATGGCATTAGCGACTTTCCATCTGGGCACAACCCGCACGCGGTAATCCGAAACGTTTTCCAGATACCTGGCAAAATACGGCGCCGGACCGCCGAGAATCAAGATGGATTCAGGCTTTACCACATATCCTTCCTGAAGTTCATGGACGGTGTACACCGGTTTGCTATTGATTCGATAAATCAGTTGCCGGGCGGCGGATAATATTTGTTTACAGGTGACATCGAGAATCTCAGCAGCAAAGGCTCTGACTGAGAAGCCAAGAGCACAGGCTAAAGGCTATATTCCTTCGACCGCTTTTTCCCGGCTGCCATCGGTTATATTTTCTAGGATAAAAAGCGCATCCGTAGGTGTCGGCGCTGGCCCCCCATACGCCATTGCCGGACCCAATCTCTGGGGGCCTACCCTCAATTTTCCATTGCTTACCCTGACGGCACTGTCCCCCCCCAGACCGATGGAAAGTGTTTCAAGGGAACGGATCAGCGTTTTATACCTGCCCAACTCAATTCCAAGCGGATCCAGCACGGGGGATCGGTTGATAAGGACCGCCATATCGGTGGTTGTGCCTCCGATATCCATAACCAGGGTATCTTCTTTCTGAGGACCCAAGGCCACGGCGCCCATGGCACTGGCGGCCGGGCCGGAAAGAATCGTTTGCGCGGGATGCTCAATGCTGGAATTGAATCTCATATTGCCGCCGTCCGCTTTAAGAAGGCGAATGGGCAGCTTTAGTCCTTTGGCTTCAAGGGATTTCTCCACCGCATGGTAAAATTCTTTGTGGATCGGATAAACCGATGCATTTAAAAAGGTGGTTGCAATTCGGCGGGGAAAATTTAAATTTCCGGATATGCGATGACCCATGAAAACTTTTTCAAATGATGTTTTTAGTATTTCGCTGATTTCCAACTCGTGGGACGGGTTGCGAACGGAAAATTTACCCACCACTCCGACATGTTTGATTCCTTCTGTCTTAAAATGAGCGATGATATTTTTGATTTGGCCGGGATCGATCGGTTCTATTTCCCGGCCTCTGTGATTAACAGAGCCTGCGACCGCAAAATAATTGGAGTTGGTGCGGTAAAATTCAGGATCTATTCCGGGGCCTGCGGCAACAATCATACCTACAGGTTGAGCTTTATTCTGAACGATGGCATTGGTGGTCAGCGTGGTGCTCAAGACAATGCGGTTAATTTTTTCAGTGTCATGGTCTCTTGTTATCGCTGTTAACCCCGCTAAAACGGACTTAAACAAATCCGATGGATCGGTGGGAATTTTTATCTCTTTTATGAGCCCATACCGGCCGACAAGGACCACATCTGTGTGGGTGCCGCCTACGTCTAAGCCTATAATCATGAGTGTCATCCTTATTAACGATTCTAATATTAACGAAACGTTTACATTTTGCAATAAAAAACAATATGACCCCGAGTCCTTCAAATTTTTATTCAGCAAGTATTGTCCAAAAAAGTACATAGATTTCATATGATTATGAAATTAATTACACAACAATTGTGTAAAAAGTTTCATATAAACCTGTGAGCGGTCATGTTGTAATTCAGATAACTACTTGTAATATATTTATATAATTGATTTTCCAAATAATAATATAAATTTGTATGATTTTTGCACCAAAAATTGTTTTACAGGGAACAATGATTCAATATCTGCTTTAGAACCGAACAGTTATTAAGAGAACCATATATTAAGGGCATAAGAAATTGAAAATAATGTACACTTTATTAGGCTTTTCCTATTTTTTCATATTAGCTCAGGAGGCAGATGCCTTTAGTTTTAGCATCTTCACCATTAATCGAGCGCCAATCCCCGAAGACGTCATAATCCTACTTTTAGTAGCAGGCATTGTTGGATTAATAGGATTGAGCAGACGGAAGTTAAAGAAGTAATAGGATACCAACTCAATTCATATTAACATCATACCAAGCCGGGGATTACAGGATAGACAATCAGCGGATGTGCATGTGTTACAAATATCGCTAACACATGACGGTACCATTAAGATTCGTGCGACTCCACACTCAATCTGGGTAACGGCTCAAGCGAATTAAATAAGACCTTGAATAGGATAACAGAAACTCAAGGCAGGAAAAAGCAGGGCCAGAAATGGCGCTGCTTTTTTTTGATTTTATGTTGATATGCCCTTTATCGTGCATGGATCCTGACAAGATAATCGGAAACCAATCATGGTCGGATCAATGACAGCGGCCCCAAAACATACTTGCCTATTTCCATTACGCTGGCTTTTGGGCTCGAATGTCCTGAGTGAAACCTGACTTGAAGTCGTCTAAAGCCAAGCACGTTCTTATACCTTGACACATATTTGATAAGCGCATAAAATATCTTTTTTTACTCTCATATTCTCATTAATATCTGCTCACTAATAATTCATCAGGAGCATACATTCCGCATGAAATATTAACATTGAACAGGATGACGTCTCAATGCCTGTCAGAACCTCTACCTTGAGCCCAAAACAAAATACGGAAAGGCGTACCAAAAAAGATCGCAGAGTCAAAAACCTCGGCAGCCCGACTGGTATTGAACGCAGACTCGGCCTCAATCGCCGAAAATTACTTAAGATACCAATATTTTTAAAATTTATTACGCTATCCGCGCTCGTCATTGTCGTTGTTATTTCGACCAGCAGCTTTTTTATGCTAAAAAAACAACGGGCGCAATTCCGGGATCAATTAATCGCATTGGGTGAAAGCCTGGTTCGTATCACATCTGATCAGTCTCCGGACAACCTTTTGGCTGAAGAGGAACTCACACTTTTTCAACTCATTAAAAATGTTACCGCAGAAGAACAGGTACTCTATGCTTTTATTGCCGATTCTAAAAACGTGATAAAGGCGCATAGCGATCCCGGCAAGGTTAATTCTAAATACATACCTTCCCCGGCAGCAAAATCAGATCCGAACCCTGATGACGTCATTGTAACGAGTGTTTTTAAAGACGGTGGCGAAATTCTTTACTTTGAAAAACCAGTCATGTATCAAAAGATTCGTGTCGGCACCGTTGCTTTGGCGATCTCACAGCACGAAATTATCGAAAACATCAAGAGCGCCAAAATTTTTATTTCGATACTCACGGTTATTATCACTTTCGTGGGTGTCCTCCTCAGTTTCGTACTCAGTCTATATTTTTCACGACCCATCCAGAAATTGAAAGAAGGAACCCAGGCGATAAGTTCCGGGAATCTGGAACATCGGGTTAAAATTTCCCGCAATGATGAACTTGGCGATTTGGGCTTGGCTTTTAACCAAATGGCCGAAGGACTTAAGGAACGGAACCTGATGCGCCAATCGCTTGAACTTGCCATGGAGATCCAGCAGAATCTTCTGCCCAAAGAGAATCCCAAGGTCAAAGGTTTGGATATTGCCGGCAAAAGTGTTTATTGTGACGAAACCGGTGGAGATTATTATGATTTTCTGAAGCTCAAAGAGAGTGAAAGCGGGAAAATTGGGGTCATATTAGGGGATATTTCGGGTCATGGTATTCCATCCGCTCTGCTAATGGCCACCGCCAGGGCGTTCATCCGCCAACGTTCATTTTTACCGGGCAGCCTTACCGAGATTATCACAGACATAAATGTGCTCCTTTGCCCGGATGCTATGGAATCAAATAGTTTCATGACCTTGTTTTATGCGGTCATCGACACCAACACCAAAAGTGTTAAATGGGTTCGTGCCGGTCACGATCCGGCCATAATTTATGACCCGAAGTCCGATATCTTTGAAGAACTCCGGGGACCGGCGGGCATCCCCATCGGTGTCGTTCCTGACTGTTGCTATGAAGAAAATGAGAAGGTCGGGCTTGAGAAAGGCCAGGTTATCGTTATCAGCACTGATGGAATCAATGAGGCAATGAATCCACAAAAAGAAATGTACGGCAAGGAACCGGTATTCAACACCATCAGAAAAAATAAGAATGGCTCGGCCGAGGAAATTCTCGAGGCCATTATCGCCGATTTGAACCGTTTCCGCAAAGGATTGGATCTCCAAGACGATGTTACGCTGATTGTCATCAAGATAAAGGATTAGATCTATTCGTTCATATAAATCTTTTTAAATTTACCAAGAGGCAGCGCCATGATGCAATATAATTTATTGCGTGCCGGCAGAAATGTGTGGAT
Organism: Deltaproteobacteria bacterium; assembly: GCA_019313025.1. Next base: position 2,707 of record JAFDCA010000546.1, on the reverse strand, counting down.
TTTGATCGGCTGTTTAATTGGCCTTGCAATGGTTCTGACTTCCTGCTCTACCGCATTGAAAGGCATAACAGGTGGGCCCCAAATTTTTCAATCCCAGGATTATATTGTTTACATGGTTGAAAAAAAAGAAAATTCGACTACCCTGGCCCAAACGCTTTTAGGGGATGCCGCTAAAGCATGGTTGATTGAGGATAACAATCCGGCCGGTTCATTTAAAAGAGGTCAAGCCGTTGTCATTCCACTGAAAGAAGAAAATATCGGTGGTCTGTATGAAGATGGCATCCAGATCGTTCCCATTCTTTGCTATCATCGATTTGGTAAAACCTGCAAGTCTAATCTATGCATTCCTGAAAGAACATTTGCGAAACAGTTGGAATATTTGAAGAATAACGGTTATCATACGATTCACCTCAGCGACCTGATGGAATTTCTTAATTATAAAACCGCGATTCCGTCGAAATCGGTTATCATCACTTTGGATGACGGCTACCGATCCATTTATGACTTTGCCTATCCGCTGCTTAAGCGATACGGCTATACGGCAACCCTATTCATTTACACCGATTTCATTGAAGCCTCCGGTAATGCTCTCACTTGGCATCAACTCAGGAAATTGAAGGCCGCCGGATTTGAGATCGGCTCTCATTCCATCTCGCATGCCGACCTTACCAAGAAACTACCGTATGAAAATGATCAAACGTATTGGAGTAGAATCACAAAAGAGTTCATAAATTCCAAAGCAATAATCGATCGGGAACTCAACCAGGATACCCAATTTTTTGCCTACCCATACGGGAATTATAACCAGCGGATTTTAGATTTGTTTCCCAAATCCGGATATAGACTAGGACTGACCATTCGCAATGGCGGCAACTCTTTTTTTGCAAACCCGTTGACGCTTAAGCGCAGCCAAATTTTAGAAGAGAACATGGCGTATTTTGTCGATCGAATTCAAATCATCCAACCGATCTCCTTAAGGTAATCCCATGTATTGTAAAATGCGAATTCTATTCCATCTTATACTTGTCGCCACCGTTTTATTCGGTTGTGCCGTTGTCGATTATCTACCGGGTTCTCCTTCTGCCGTAGCTAAGGGTTATATAGCTCAAGGCCGCGCGAGTGAAAAGGCTGGAGATTGGGTTGAGGCCGCTCGCTATTACAGGTTGGCGCTCGCGGTTGAGCCCCAAAACCAACAAATTGCCGACAGTTTGAAGCGCGTACAAGCAAAACGGCTTAAATTGGCTGAAGCACATTATCGAAAAGGCCTTGGGTATTTAAGACAAGGAAAATATAGCGACGGGCAGCGGCAGTTTTTAATGACACTGAGATATTGGCCACAGCATAAGGGAGCCCGGGAAAAGTTAAAGCCGCGAACCCAGATCAAGACCAAACGCTATATCCTGCATACCGTTCAAAAGGGCGAGACCATCAGCATAATTTCTAAAAAATATTACGATGATCCCATGCAATTTCAGACCATTGCCAGGTTTAATAATCTTCCCGATGCCACCACCGTTCGAGTTGGAAAAGAGCTTAAGATTCCCGAAATTGACGGCGTTCCATTTCTTGTGCCGGAGGGTACACCCGAAATCACAACGGACGGCCAGGCCATGGAGCGGCAATTAGCCGCGCCTGACTCGGAGCAGCGGGAAGCGCAACAAACCGAAGATGTTCAGGCGGACGCCCAGGCCTTTGATAACATGGTGGCCAACTATCGTGATGCCGGTCTCCAACTGTTTCACGAGAAAAAATATGATGAAGCGGTGATAGAGTTTAAAAAAGTTGTCAATGCAGATCCCCAAGACTTCAAGACCCAGGAGTATCTCTTTAAGGCCCATTTTAGCAGCGCGCAAGACTTGTTGAAGGAAAAGCAATATCAGGCTGCAGATAAACAGTTGCAGGCCTGCCTGGACTTCAGGACCGATTGTTTGCAGTGTCGGCCGTTCATCAAGCAATGTGAAGATTCTTACAAGGAACTTCACTATCAATTGGGAATCCAATATTTCGGAGAAGAAAAACTTGAAAATGCAATTGGCGAGTGGCAATTGGTAAAAAAAATAGATCCCCATTACAAGCAGGTTCAAGAAAATATCCGAAGAGCAGAGAGAATCTCCACAAAGATCCAACAGTTGAAAAAGGAAAGCAAACCTTAGAAATAAGCGCTTCGATTTTTTCGTTATAACTATGGCATTTAGTACACAAACTGTGAACCACATTTCATGATCTGCCGTTTATCCTCTTGTTTTTTCCACCATTAAAATCCTAAAGTATTAGCCTAACCAATAGAATTTTAAGATGAAGTTTGTGTCACGGCTGTTCTGGCACAGTTGTTGTAATATCATTTCCTGCAGTCGCTCAGAACGATTAGCCCTTGCTGATAGGGCACAGAAAAATATTCAGCCAAAACCTCGTGCAATACCGTATCATCTGAGCAAAGGAGAAGAAAGAAAAAGAGTTTAGATATGGGAAGTTCTAAGTATAGATCTTGAATGGATTTTTATCATGAAAGGCATCTGGCATAAATACAAAATTTGGCTTCTCATAGGGGTGTTTTATGCTGCTTACTGCGCGGTTAAGGGTTTCAAGATGTTGAAGCATATTGACATCCATAAAGTTAAACTGAGTGCCAACAGGTCATAATTTAAATGTGGCTGACTTTTTCCGATAGACTTAGAATTGTTCTTCGCATTTTGCGAAAGAAAATTTT
>JAFDCA010000545.1 GCA_019313025.1 Deltaproteobacteria bacterium | reverse complement strand
TTTCATCCGTCAATACATCCAGTGCCAGGATACAGAGGAAATCCAGTTTGCCTGGCAGGGCGGCGAGCCCGTGCTGCTGGGTATCGACTATTTTAGATCGATAGTGTCTCTTCAGGAAAAATATGCCGGGGGTAAAAAGGTCACCAACACCATTCAGACCAATGGCACTCTGCTCACCGATGATTGGTGCCGCTTTTTCAAAAAGCATGAGTTTCTCGTTGGCCTGAGTATTGATGGCCCGCGAAAACTCCACGATAGATACCGGGTTAAGGGAAACGGGCGGCCGACTTTTGATAAGGTCATGTCGGGGTTGGCACTGCTTAAGAAGCACAAGGTCTCCTTCAACACCCTCACGGTGATAAATGCCTATAATTCTCTCCGGCCGCTTGAAGTCTACCGGTTCCTCAAACGGATCGGAGACGGACATATGCAGTTCATCCCGGCAGTCGAACGCCTGCCTGATGACGCCGCCAAGAATCTCGGATTGGACCTGGCCATCCCGCCGTTCAATGGGAATAAATCCGGAAGCTCCCGGCTAACACCCTGGAGTGTATCCACGAGGCAGCTGGCTAACTTTTATATCCGAATTTTCGACGAATGGGTACGCCATGATGTGGGGAAGGTGTTTGTGCAATTTTTTGATGTCGCACTGGGTAACTGGCTTAGTTCGGGTTCCGGACTCTGCCAATTCTCACCAACATGCGGCATGGCAGGTGCCCTGGAACATAATGGCGACCTGTATTCCTGCGACCATTACGTATATCCCAAGCACAAACTGGGCAACATCATGGAAACGCCGTTGACGGAACTCATGGCGTCGGTGACACAGCAAAGGTTCGGGAGTGCCAAACTGGACAGCCTGCCCGAGTGCTGCAAGGTGTGTGAAGTTCGACCGGCTTGCCATGGGGACTGCCCCAAACACAGATTTGCGGAAACCCCCGATGGCGGGCCGGGATTGAGCTATCTGTGCGAAGCTTACAAATCGATATTCAGACACATGGCCCCATACCTGAAAGTTATGGCTGATCTGATCCAGGCCGGGCGGCCTGTTCCCGACATAATGGGAATTTTGCAGCAGCAGGGCATGAACAGACAATTTCCAGCTCCAGGCCGAAATACCCCCTGTCCTTGCGGCAGTGGAAGAAAGTATAAACGGTGCTGTGGCGAGTAACCGGAAGGGTTTCGCGTTCGGCTTCGGATAAATTTTGTGGGGCACGAACGAAACTATTCGGTTTTGAGATTCGTACTTTTTCAGGAGGAAGGAGCGATGTTGAATCGTTTTTTACAAGGATTTATTCGCATCAGCTGGTTGGTCACCATTTTGATGGCGGGCCTGATTGTGGCCACAACAGTCCAGGCTGAGAGCACGACACAGAAAAATGATGAGATTAGCAGCACAGATGCAAGCGAGCAGGAACGTGGCATACCCCGTTGGAATAACCCCGGATCCATAGTCAACAGGCTGCGGCGAGACGGCGTGTATCGGCAGGATTATCTTTTCCAATTGCCCGGTGTCGACCGGTTGTTGAAACCCTGGTTTGAATTGAAGGCTGACCTCGATGAGGATTACGGATTCAGGTATGGCATCTCCTACTCGACCTATTATCAAAAGGCGAGTGACACTTTCGGATCCAAGGACGAAGCAGCCAGCTACGACCTCGACTTTATTGGCACATGGACACCTTTAGGCCGCGGAACGGGCTCGGAGACGATGTTTGGATTCGAGTTCCTCAAACGCGACACCATACGCACCGATCTTACACCCCAGGCTTTGTTCACTCAGTTCGGATCGCTCTACTCGACTGCCGCGCCTTACGGGGAGACCGAAGCGTCCATCGGAGAGCTCTGGATACAACAGAGATTTAAAAATGTTTTCGGCTTTCGCCTGGGACAGGTTTTTCCCATTACCGCCTATGACTTTTTTCCATTCAAAAACTTCCGCAAAGACTTCGTCGATTTCAATCATGTCACCAATGCTTCCATACCGCTGCCCTCCAACGGGCTCGGTGGGTACGTAATGTATAGACCGCACCCCAAGTTCATGCTGCGCGCCGGAGCCCATGACGCCAACGCGGATACGGAAAGAGCCGGTTGGAATACTTACGAGAAAGGCGAACTATTCAAGATTTTCGAGGTCGGCTACGACACGGGCTTGATCCCAAGGGACCCCGGGCGTGCGCCGCATGGTCACGTCCACCTCTCGATGTGGCATCAGAACCAGCGGGAAGAGGCCGGGATCACGAGCGGTTGGGGCATCGCCGGTTCAGCCCTGCAGCGGTTCGGACGCTTTACACCCTGGGTGCGCTACGGTTACGCCAATCACGCCGATGATGGCCCAACACCCGTCAAACACATGGCGAATGTTGGCCTGGTTATCAATGAAATCTTCGGACAGGCCTATGATCGCATTGGACTCGGCTATACATGGTCTGATCCGGCAAATCATGAGCTGGACGATCAGAGCCAGATCGATGCATACTATCGCGTTCAGGTGACACCGGAGATTCAATTTGGTCCCACATTCCAGGTTATCTTCGACCCTTCTCGCAACCCGGAAGAAGATACGGTGTATGTCTGGGGAATTCGCGCGCGGTTTGCTTTGTAGAATCTATTCGCTAGCAATAATTTGTTAAAAATTAATACAAGATGCGTAAGAGAAAGCTCATTATCGGAGTCCTCATTGGGTTACTGCTGCTTTGCGTCGCGGCAGTGGCGGCTTTATTTTTTGTGGATCCTTCCGCGCTTCGTGGTCGATTAGAAGCACGTGGCACAAACCTCTTCGGCCGGCAGGTAAAGATCGACGGTCTCATCCATTTGGAACGATCGCTGCGCCCGCGAATCATCGTCGAGGATATCTCCATCGGCAATCCCGATTGGGCTTCCGGTGCTCATTTTGCCACCGCTGAAAAAGTTGGTGTCCGGGTAGCGCTTCTCCCTCTGCTCCGCGGCGATTTGAAAATTCTGGATGTTTCATTTAACGGGGTGGACCTGTTCATAGAGGAAGGTCCCGAGGACGCCAACAATTACACATTCGGTGATCGTGGCGATAGCAAATCGCGCGGCGTGCTGCCGCCGATTGAGCAGCTTTTGGTCAAAGACACTGTCATCAATTTTCGATCGGCTGACGGCAGTAGCAAGAGAATCAAGATTAACAAGGCCCGGCTCTGGAATATCCCCGGACAGCCAGAGCGAATCGAGGGCGAAGCTACTGTAAAGGAAATGAAGTTCGCTTTCATGTTTGTCGCCGAAAAACCAGTTGAATTGTCCGGTCCTCAAAGCCCGTGGTTCGCCAAAATCACCATAGATGGGCCTGATCTGTCCATTCGCATCGACGGAAGCATGGCTGAAGCGTTTAAATGGGAAAAGAGCGACTGCCGCATTACTATTAGCGGCAAGCAGGCGGATGTTCTTGAAACATCCCTTGGCGTGGATTTCCCAACCAGCGGTCCTTTTGAATTATCAGCGAGCGTAAACAATTCTGTCGGTTTTTTCACCGTGACTGATATTGTCGCCCAGCTTCACGGGCCACCCGAAACACCCCCTATAAAAATATCGCAAGGAGAAGCTTCGGGCGGACGAAACGATCCGATTCAGATTGCCTTACAGGGTAAATACGGCGATACGCCCTTTTCGTTCATATCCGCGTCAAAGAAACCTTTTGAGGGCATCTCGCAGACAACGCCCTGGCCGATAGAAGCCCAACTGATCATGACGGACACCATACTGAACATTAAAAGTACGATGATTCCGGCAACTGCCGCTGAGCGCTTCGAGCTTGACGTGCAGCTGCTGGGTGAAACCACTAACACGCTGGCTCAGGTTCTAAGCAATGAGCTTCCGCAGACAGGACCATATCAGTTATCATCTCATCTATACTTTGAAGAGGGCAGCTATACCTTTTCCGATCTTGAGGGCCACTTCAAAGACACCGCTCTGTGGGAGACGATTCGAATTGAGCGAGGCAGCGCATTAACCTTCGAAAGTGGCTTCGTAAAGGTATCAATCGACGCCCATCTCGACGGCGTCCCTCTATCAATGTCTTTTGAGGGTGGACCCGGAACAACCGGCGAATCCGGAGAGACGGTTTGGCCGGTTAAGATTGATGCATCGTCATCTGGGGCGATTTTAAAGGGAGACGGATCTGTTGTCACCGGCAAGAATCGCATGGACTTACTGATCGCAACCAGTATTAAAGGTGATCGTCTTGAATCGCTTAATCCGCTTGTGGGCGTCTCTCTTCCCCGCACAGGCACATATGATTTGAGCATGCAAGTGTACAGGGGTGAGGGGATACACGAGCTGAGAGATCTTAGTATTCAGATGGGAGCAAACCGTATAACCGGCGATGTTCGATTAGAAGACAAAACACCGCGACCTTTTCTAACAGGCAAACTATCTTCAGACAGCCTAAAGCTAGCCGAGCTTTTAGATACGACGCCAAAGCCTTCGTCTAAAACCAGGAAAGCAGAAGTCTTCGATCGTCCAATCAGACTAGACTGGCTGAACGATATAGACGCCAAGCTGGAGCTTAATGTGAAACGCATAGCCGACAGCTCCATTTCGATCGAAAACATGGAATCTGCCGTAACGCTTTCAAACGGCAAACTGAGCGCTCCGTTTCGCGGCGAGTTAGCGGGTGCAACTGTTGACGGCGAACTTCATTTGAGCCAGTCCAAAAACTTGCCTGGAGTTTCGCTCAAAGCCACGCTAGGACAAATTGATGTAGGACAAGCATTCAAACAACTGGGCCTTTTTGATAAAATTGTTGGTACTGCAGATGCCGTTGTTTTGGATGGTAGCAGCCAGGGGGCAACACTGCACGCTTTGCTCAAGCAGGCGACCATCACTTTGCGAATCGAACCTGCTAATTTGAGTTACACCGGCCAGCTTGTCGCGCAGGACCTTAATTTTAAGTTCAACAAAGCGAAGTTTTTCACGGAAAAGGATCGCCAGATAACAGCTGTTATTACCGGAACACTGCAGAAAGTTCCTTTTAACGCCACAGTCAGCACAACAAATCTTTTAGAAATACGGAGAACTGATGTACCGTTACCATTGCGCGTGTCATTTCAGAGGGAAGATGTGAAGTTTGATGCAGAAGTTACTGTTACGAGACCATTTGAAAATAAAGAATTTGACCTTAAGCATGAACTATCAGGGAAAGAAATTGAAGGACTGGCCCCGTTGCTTGATTTTACATTGCCGCTCAAAGGCGAATTCCATACCACTGGGACAGTAAAAGCTCGCGGCAACAAAATCACATATGAACAAGATCTGCGGGTCGGCCAGAGCGATATTAAACTATTTCTAACGGTTTTGCGAAAGCCGACCCGCCCCAAAATTACTGGAAGTATATTGGCAAAAGACCTTCATGTAGACAACATAACACTTTTACATGTAGATGAGGAAAACGGAAACGGATCAACTGAAAATAGGTCACGTGTCATTCCCGATTATACGTTTCCGGTAGACGTCCTTTTAGCGGCGGATCTGGATTTCGATATCAAGGCAAAGCGTATTCGCTTCGGGTTAGAAGATCTGGGTGATTTTGTTTCAAAAGTGAGGCTTAAGGACGGCTTTTTCAAATCATCTACCCAAATTAGGGGTTTTTTGGGTGCACAGATTAGCGGTGAGTATGACATAAACGCAGCTGTCAAACCACCTCTGATTAATATTGAGCTCAACGCAAATGATATAAACTACGCGATTTTACTCAGAAGTTTGGGAGTAACTGATATCTTGGATGGGAATGCCGATCTCTATATCGATCTAACCGGTTCGGGTGCGACGCGATATAACTTCCTTGAGGATGCCGAGGGTCGTATCTCTTTCATCGCTGGATCTGGCAAGATTTCAGGCCGGGGGGTCGATCTCTGGGCGGCCGATCTAATTCCGACGATGCTCTCTCTCAGTTGGCAAAGAGAGGATGTGACTGAGATGAACTGTATGGTTTCGCACATCGAGTTAAAGGATGGCTTTGCAGAGATTGAGGATTTAATTCTCGATACCCAGCGTATTACAATTGCGGGTAGCGGAATATTGAATTTGGAAACAGAAGCATTAGATCTGCTTTTCGCTCCAAGACCCAAACAAGCGAGTCTGGTTAGTCTTGCGAATCCGGTGACCATTAAGGGCACTCTTTCAGAACCTAAGGTGTCGGTCACAAAGATTCCCAGGAAAAGAAGGCTTGCAGCTACAGGCACCTTATCAGCCATAATCAATCCTGTTTTTTTGATATTTGCCTTTAGCGATACAGGAACAGGTGAGGCGAATCCCTGTGAATCAGCGGTCGAACGCGCCCGCAAAGCTAATGAAACCGATCTGCAAATGAAGAAATAAAGGTAGTTCTTGCAGCACCTGAAACAGTCTTTTAATTTTTTGCCGAATGAAATTATCAGGTAAGACGGAAAAAGAAATTACTGCTTAGAAAAATCATTAGATTGAGAAGAAAGGAATAAATAAATATTTAAATTAAACCAGAACCGATCGGAAAAAGTGAAATCCTAAATCTGCATCCGCGTTCCATCTATCTTAATACAAAATGGGATTGATTGTCCGCAGTGTGAAGCTTGCCGGAGCTGTTGCTCAGGAATTCGAGGGAGAAACTGAATCCTGAAAATTCCTGGTTAATGTTACTGGTTAGTTAACAAAAAATTAATCTTTAATGCTTTTGCATTAATTGTGATTTAATCGTTTGCCGCAGTCGGCATGGAATTCTTTCGGTTGCCGATACGCTAAGTTAAGTCTTATATTATCCTGTGAGGACCTAAGAACCCATACTTCTGCAAGGAGGAAAAAAATGGTAAAAAATGTAATCGAAGTTGAAACCGATGGATTTTCATGCGAGCAAAAAGAAGATGTCTGTTTTTTTAGTTTTAATCAAAATGCTGGCGAAATTGCAACCCGAATTGATATTAAAGATCAGTTACTGTCAACACTCAAAAAAATCGATGATTCTGAGAAAATCAGAGGCTTGGTAATAGCGAATTCGCCAACATATAAAGGTGACACTGATTTAATAAACATGATTTCCTATTTCTCAAAAGTTATTCGATCCCCAATTGAAGATGGGGCTGTAAGTCGTTTTAAAAATGCAACATTACAATTGGTTAATATTTTGGTTAACTTTACTAAGCCTACCATTGCCGCGATGAATGGGGATATTGGACAAATTTTTTTTGGATTGAGTCTTGCCTGTGATTTTCGTTTCGCCACATCAAATACCATCTTTCACTTTCCAAGTGTAAAACTGGGATTGCCGACAACTGGCGTATTAGCCTATTACTTAATTCGATTTATTGGGCACCATAGATCGACCGAGCTTCTTCTTTCAAAAACTTCATTAAGTGCTCCTGAGGCAAAAGATTTAGGTTTATTAACCGGTGTTACTACAGATGAAGAACTAATGGATTATTGCATCGAAAAGTTAAATGTTATAAAACAGTATCCAAGCTACGGAATTTCAGCAGTAAAGAGAGTACTGCAAGCAGATGCAAGCGATGTGACCAATTTCATAGACAAAGCTTTCGATGAGTTTATATTGAATCTATTTATGCTGAAGAAAAAAGAACTTTGATATGGCTTTTTCCGGATGTTTCATGTTTCGTCATGAGCCGTTTTCAAAAGAGAAGTAGAAAGTTATCCATAACAATAATCACCCTTGCTTTAGACCGATTATTGATTGTGTGTGCTAATTTAATTTCAATAAACTGAGAATCGAAAACAGTATGTAACTTGTGTATTACGAAACGAAATCCCTTATTTTGCTAAATTGTATACTTCGGCTATGAAGACACAATTCTCTCATAAGCAATACCCTTTTTGATTGAACTTACAAGTATTTTTTCAGTGTGACATTATAATCAATCAACTCGGATTGACCTTTGGGTTTTGATTTAAAAATAGCTTATCGATTGG
>JAFDCA010000544.1 GCA_019313025.1 Deltaproteobacteria bacterium | reverse complement strand
TGTTAAGTGATCTTTAGCCCATCTGTTCACAAAAAAATGATATCTGTATTTATTGAAATTTGAGATCATGGCACTGTATGTGGTAAACTCTCTGAATTCATTTAATGTTGGCAGGCACTCTGTTTTTCGGTCTCAAGTTATTTCCTTTGCCAAATTATCCATGCCGATACATCATCTTTTCTATTGATAAATCAAGCATATCAATGCTATCCGCACCCATTTCGAATGGAACACAAATTTCTTAAAATTTTCCACTCCGAGCACCAGCAATTGCTTCATCAGACTCCTGAGTTCTGCAAATCCTTTTTTCAGAATTGCCGATTCCGAAACAAAGAATAGTTATATTTTTAATATGTTATGCGTTATTCCACGGATTGAGCTCCCGTTGCACCGATAAATGATTCCATTTCATGTCCGATCATTCTGACAAGTTCTTTGGTTCGGTCAATAAATATTGTATTTTCAGTGTATTATGATTTGGTACAAAACGTGCTTAAACAGCATTTGTGGCAGATTTGCTAAATGAGAACAAGGCCTGGATCAATAATCAATTAAGGAGATAACCATGGGGTGGAAATTTTGGAAAAAAAATGAAACCACGGCAGCTCCATCCGGAGACAAGACCCAAAAGCTCGACAAGCCGAGAGACCTCCCCCAAGAAGTCGGTCGTCATTTGGTGGTGGATAAAGGTTTGGATCCGGATTGGATATGGAGTCTTAAATGTGTAAGGAAGCCGAGAGAGAACTCCAAAAGCACTTTCGATATCCGTATCTTCAGCTCGGAAACCGTGGCTCAGCACGGCGTGAAGGTCAGAGATTATACCTCGTTGGACAATCACGTGGACCTAGTCATATTCGACGGGTGGTATGACAAAAATACTTTAAAAGTTCAACTGGAACGACAAATTAAAGAGGCCGTTTAGAACCATCTCTTCTCGAACCGGAAGAAAAAATTTGTTTCGACCATGACATGTTCGATTCCCTCAGCTGAGACGATTTCGACTGTCAATGGCAAACCACGTTGTACCAAAGGCAGTTGATCAGAAACGACTGTTTGCTGCCGGATCTTCAAAGCCGCTATGAAAGCCAAGGCTTCATAAGCTACGGTGAGGGGGGATTGCACCCCCCTTACCCTCGCATCGCGCTCATCTTCCCCATAAATGGTGGGCTATTCTGAAAGGATTTTCATAAATCCATTAGGAATAGCGTCCTTAATGCCATATTGTAACAGGAACGTCATACATTATCCAACTTTGATTGCCAGCGGTACAAAGCAGTCCATATCTCATAATAGGCATCTTGACGCAGGTGATCATCAACTGGAACGATATTATCCTTGACATTTGCATAATCAATATCATAGGCGCAGTTTGTCAAATAATCCGCCCAATCGATTCTTGTCATTTTCATGCGAAATTGGTAGTCGGCATGTTTGACTCCCAAAATCTCAGCATCATCAGAATAACCATGTAATTTTTTTGCTAGCCTAACAAGATCGTTCTTGCACCGTGACCGGATCATCAGTTCGCCTCGTTTGCAATATCTGTCAAACACCGCCGAGAAAAAACCGTCTTTAGTGAAAACCCACATATTATACCCTTTCATGTCATAAAATCTCATTGATATCTGTGTTCTATTCCGATCCTCAGAATAAGGTTAGTTGGTCCTGTTGACCGGCCTTTTTTGGGCTTGAGATTTTTGAACGTGGTTTTGTTTTGCTTGAGTCGTTTGTCTGTTCCTTGCTCATTTCTGAGACAATGGGCTGTGCTTTGCTTTTTGAAGATATGATTGGAAGGCCCGTATCGATTTCAATGATTGCACGGTGAATGATTTGGACGTAAGGCTCACCTGTTCGTAATTTCTCATGCTCTAAAATTGCTTGGGCTTCCGGTGTCAGCATCAGTTGAATCTGCTTGCAACCCTGTGCGAGTTTCCGTTTACGCCAGCGTTCCCGTCGTTTCCGATCTGCTTTTCTCCGTTGTTCTATTGTCAACATGACTCTACCTCCCCCTAAGCGTTTTTATCAAACGCTTGTGTTAAGCGCTTGATACAATCGTTTGTATAAAACGCCACAAACGCCTTATATCAACCTGTTTGATGCAGGTCAATCTTAAAGTAGAAATCACTCAAAAAAAAGTGACAGACCAACGATGAGGTTAAATACAGGCTGTTTATGATAGATTTTAAAGTGCTACTGTTTGAAAATGGCATCATCGAATGGAAAAAAGAATATTAAAACCAATAGTTGTGAATCACAAATCCATTTTTAACTTTAAACTTATATTTGAGGTTTTTGAATCAGATTATGTGTTTGAGACCAACACGACATTTCACTCCGATCCAAACATAAACAGGTTATTGTCGACCACATTTTTCTTCAAGTTAGCGGATATAAAAAAAACAAAACTTGACATCCCACTTTGTGGTACTATCATAAGATCAGATTGACAATTCCTTTGACTGTTTGTCAATCTCATCCTTTATACTTTCTCGATTTTTGTCAGTTTGGAGAGCCTTTATCAACTAAGTTCTAAACATATTATGTATAGGAGGTGCAACTATGAAAAATTTAAAGAGTTTGGCATTAATTGTTACAACCATCATGCTCTTTTCATTTGTCGCAGTTCCCCCGGCCAATGCGTTTGTCGGTATCGCAGCTCTAGGGGCAATTATTGCAGCCACTTTCGCGTCGGCAGTTTTAGTCAATGAAACGGTGATCAAGTCAAACAACGAGTCGATACCGGAGCATTCTGCATCAAAACAAAAAACAAAAGATAATCTACAAGCCTTAAGCAACCCGTAAATTAAATCTGATATCTTTTTTCCATCTATAATGCCCCTTTCGTCTAACAGACTTTAGGGGCTTTTTAATTTTATGGGACCACACAACTATTCAATATCAACTCATCGGTTTCTAATTTGTCATCGCTTCAGCCGTTTATCATCTGTTTCTATCCCGGCTAGCGGCGAGGTCGTTGAAATTTAGGTTATTAAATGTTATGGATTCATTTAAAGGTTTTTCCCATGTTCGACTGTCTTAAGATGCAATTTGTTTTACAAGACCCAAGCACAAAGATACTTCCTTCAATGCAATTTTTTAAAAAACCGGGAGCAAAAGAATGCAGGACGAAATAAAAACCATAGAAAAACTGATCAACATCGTCATTGATTTTTTTGTGAATTACAGTTTCCAAGTGGTGGGCGCTATTCTTGTTCTTATCATTGGGGCACTGGTGGCAAGATCCGTGTCTTCCTTTCTCTTGAAACTCTTCGAAAGGAAAGAATTTGATATAACCCTGTCAAAGTTTATCGCTGCCACGGTCAAGGGCATCATTTTAGGATTTGCCTTAATTGTCGCCATCGGCAAATTTGGCATCACAATCGCCCCATTTATTGCTGCCCTTGCTGCCATGGCTTTTGGCGCCAGTTTCGCAATCCAGGGTCCTTTATCAAACTATGGCGCAGGTCTTGTGATTATCCTGACACGGCCGTTTGTTGTCGGCAATACGATCAAAGTCTCCGACGTCAGCGGTATCGTAGATGAAGTGAAACTCGGAGCCACCATCCTCACGGATGAAGACGGGGTAAAAATAACCATCCCGAACAAGCATATCGTGGGTGAGATAATACATAACTCGGAAGAAAGAAAGATCGTTGAAGAAACGGTGGGAATTAGTTATGACAGCGATCCGGAAAAAGCGATCCAGATCATCAAAGAGGCCCTTGAGGCATTTCAGGAGATTTCCAAGGATCCACCGCCTCAAATCGGAATTCAAGAATTTGGTGATTCTTCAATCAACATCGGGTTGCGTTACTGGATACCCACTAATAAATATTTTAAGACACTCTACCAGGTAAACCTTTCAGTGTATAAACATTTAAAGGTAAAAGATATAAAGATCCCCTTTCCACAAAGAGACGTTCATATTGTTTCACGATCTCAAGATGGCCCGTCATCGACGCCTAATTTTTAAGATGGCTTGTCGAGAAGATCACTCGCAATTTTTCAGCAACATGCTAACTCAATCGATGCGGACGATTTGCGTCTTTATTGAATTTCCACTGACATGGAGTAAGGCCAGAGACGCCGGATAATTTCGGCGTGGCTGTGCGGCACTTCCGGGATTCAGAAAAAGCACTCCACTTTGTTCAGAAACAGACGGACAGTGCAAATGGCCAAAGATTACGGCGTCAAAACCTGCTTTCGACGGCACAATATCGAGTCTGTGGATATCGTGAATCACATACAGCAGAGCATCAGCGACTTCGACCACCTCGGTTTCGGGAAGCTCCCTGAGACCTTTAATCATATCCATATTACCCCGGACGGCATATACCGGAGCGATAGATTTCAGGTTGTCCAAAACTTCGGTATTGCCGACATCTCCGGCATGAACGATCAGATCAACACCTTTAAGGGCTTCAATCGCTGCCGGAAGAAGAAGACCGTGGGTGTCTGCAATGACCCCGACAACGACATTTTTCGTATTTTGAAAATCTGCCGTCATTAGCACCTTTCCCGCTCACAAATCTTAAGCAGAGCTCTAAATCTACTGACTATTTGTTTTTATATTTTCCTCGCGAGCCTTATAAAGTTTGTTCCGCAACATGTCGATGTGCAACCGCAAAGAGTATAGTTCTTCAGAGAATGCAAGCGGTACAGAAATAGTTGAGACTTTCTCTTCCAGGTTGTTGAGTACTGACAAATATTCTTCAAGATTTTTGGTCAGATCCTCCTTGCGCATTTCAGGATCCACGGTTTCCAATTCCGAATACCAGCGGTATATTCTCGATCGCATTCGCCACCGATAAATAGGCGGCATGAGTTTAAAAAGAGGATACAACAACGCGACTAACGGCAGCAGCATGATTTTCATGCGGTTAAGAAAATTTGCCACCCAAAAAGGAAGATAACGTTGAAGAAACGGCGTACCGGATTGATAAAATCGTTTGGCTTCATGACTCAACTCAAAATCAAGATACTTTGGTGCGGGAAATTCTCCCCGCCTCTCGAATCCTCCGCCTGACTTATGGACTTCCTCGGCCGTCCGAAGAAACAGCTCGATCAAGGCCGGGTGCAAATCCGATCTTGCCACAAGCTGGGTTGACGGAGCCACCAGGGTGAGATCACGAGAAGGGATGTTGTCTTGAAAATCGATCACACCTTCAGGTAATTTCAACACATGTAGGTAATGGTAACGGAGTGCATACGCCTCGGCCCGTTCCAGCCCCATGAGCGTTATTGATTTTGATTTTAAAAGTGGCCAGAGATACGACGAACGATGCGTCGTCACAAAAAAAGCGACATCTACCTCGCCCTTTAAAAGCCCTTCGGCAGCCTTTACAGACTCGTATGAAAGAAGCCGGGTATTTTTCGCAGTGATGCCATTCAATCCAAGCAGCTGCATCGTTAAAACCTTCGTGCCGCTGCCTTCCTCACCGACAGCTATGCGCAACCCCTTTAGATCGGAAAGTCGATTTAATGTAAGGTTGTTTTGATGAAAAATCCACAAAGGTTCAAAATAGAGGCTGCCCAGTGAAACGAGTTTTTCGGTTTTGGCCAATGCGCCCATACCGCTCTGAACAAAAGCGATATCCACCCCGTTCGATTCCGCCTCAAGGAGTTTGAGATTTTCTGCTGAACCGGCGGTTATTTTGACTTCAAGGGAAATGCCCTCTTTGGCAAAAAGTTCACTATATTTTTTGCCATAGGCAAAATAAGCACCTTTCTCTGAACCGGTGCCAATTGAAATGTTCCGGGGAGGCGCAGGCGCAACAAATTGATATGCCACCATAAATCCGACAATTACAATCACAATCGCCGGCCCAAATATTTTTATCTTTTCTTTGGTATCAGGTTTTTCTTTTTTCCGCGACACGGTCATCTCGAAAACTTTTTCTTAGAACAAATAAGTTTCACAAACCCAATCAAACCTATACAGAATAAAAGCATGAACATCATAGTGGACACCGGGCCAATCTTCAGGACAAGCCAACTGGCTCCTACGAGGGGGATTAAGCTTAAACGAACCATCACCCGTAACCTATCATGTTTTTTGATAAAATCGGCCATAGGGGGAGAATAGGTATTATAAAAACGGACAAAACACAGTCCGATTTCGTTGGTGAGCAAGAAATGGTCACGGAATCTGCTTAACACTTTGATCTGCGACGCCAAAGGCGAACCATAGGCGGCTGTGGCAATAAAACAGCTGCCACTACCTCCGGAGTCACTGCCTATATTGTCCACCGTTACGTCCGTGGGGTTCAGGCCATTATAGTCGGCATCTCCCGAGCTTGCCGCACCCAATATGATACTGAAGGTCTGACTGCTGCCAACCAAGCTGGTAACCGTCACGGTCTGATCAACGGACCAGTTAATCGTGGTAAAAATCAGGCTCGATGTGTCAACCGTTCCAACGCTGAGATTGGAACTGCTGACCGGAAGGGTGACACTCGCTGAAGGTGGGCTTAAAAGTCTAACATTGAAGGTGGCTGTTCCTCCACCTCCTG
>JAFDCA010000543.1 GCA_019313025.1 Deltaproteobacteria bacterium | reverse complement strand
GTGTAGTCTCAGAAACTTATCCTGCAACTGTTTGATATAACTTACTTTACTTTTTTTAGTCCGGAAC
This sequence comes from Deltaproteobacteria bacterium, assembly GCA_019313025.1. The sequence continues at coordinate 3,207 of JAFDCA010000543.1, read as the reverse complement.
CTGGGTTATAACAAAGGAGATAAGAAGCATGGAACTTAAACTAAAGGATAAAGTCGCATTAATAACAGGAGCAAGCAGAGGGATTGGCGCTGCATCGGCTAAGGCACTCGCCCATCATGGCGCAACAGTGGTCATCAATTACATCAAAAGCAAAGACAAGGCAGAAGAGCTGCTTGATGGCATCAAAAAAGCTGGTGGTAAGGGAATGGTGTTTCAAGCCGACGTCAGAGATCAAGATTCGGTCAATGACATGGTGGAATCTACCCTTAAAGAATTTGGCAAAATTGATGTTCTTGTCAACAATGCTAACATCAATTTTCCGATTAGGCCTTTTGTTGAACTTACATGGGATCAAATAGAAGCCAAAATTTTAGGAGAAATGAAAGCCCTCTATAACTGCTCCCAGGCTGTATTACAGGATATGATGAACAGAAAATCCGGAAAGCTAATATTCGTTAGCAGTTCGCTGTCCCGTTTTCCAGGATATGGTTTTTCGGCTCATGCCGCCGCAAAATCAGCTATGGACAGTTTGGCAAAGGTTATGGCGATGGAGCTGGGTCCCTCAGGTATCACCGTTAATGTGGTCGGCCCCGGTTTGACCCTAACGGATGCCACAGCAGGACAACCCAAAGAAGTGCATGAACAGGTAGCTGCCATCACTCCCCTCAGGCGACTGGGTATGCCGGATGATATTGCGGGTGTCGTTTTGTTTTTAGCCTCATCTTTATCGGATTACCTCAATGGCGAATATATACCTGTGACCGGAGGAAGTTTTATGATCTGAAATTAACCTGACAAAATGGAGGTTTCTGAAAATGGCCCAAATGAAATATTCTAAAATTAAAGTTACGGTGGACTCAGTTGCTGGTAAGTGTCCATTGGGCAATACTCCAGGAAAAGAATTTATTATTGAACGCACAACGCCTGCCGGAATGTGTCTGAGCGCTTTCAATTCGATTACCCCTGCCATTCAGGTATTGCGATATGGTGGCAGCTTTCCCTGGGAGAAAAATTCCGATGAAGCCTATATTTGCTGCCCTGATCATTTGAACCGAACTGTCTTTAAACTTGAAAGAGCAGGAGAAGTGGTCATCAAAAAATGACAATTTGAAATTTTATCCAGGAGCCTGAAAACATGAGAGTTCTTCTCATATCTGTCAATACAGAACAGATCAACATGCCGGTGTTGCCGTTGGGATTGGCAGAATGGGATTTCTATTATTCGGTGGACCAGGTGAAACCAAAGAAACAGTCAATGAAAGCTTAGAATTTGCAGACTCACTTGACCTTGAGGCAATGAAAATCACAATCGGAATCAGAATTTATCCCAACACCTCACTTCAGCAAACAGCTATAAAAGAGGGATTGATTGCAGCCGACGACAACCTCCTGATTCCTAAATTTTACATTGTGAAAGGTTTGGTAGGTTGGCTGCGAGAGACTGTCAAAACCTGGATGGAGGCCCGACCACATTGGGTGATGTAAGTAAGGCTTTAGTAAGTCAAATACTTTCTTTTTGTAAACGATTTGGTTTCAAAAACAAATATATAATAATATCTTTCGATTCAACGGATTCGACTAAGTAACGCAATATAAACTTCCACCAAAATGTAGATTGGCCGGGGGAAACTTTCAATGGCTGGAAATTTTATATTTGATTAGCAAATCCGAATATTTTAATCCTGTTGTTATTGAGGATTTGATTGTCCGACCCAAATGGGTTTTCCTTCTTGAAAAAAGAATAGGTTTCTAATATCCCAATTTTATGCGTTTCTTTAGACCCCCCTTTGCCGAAAGTCCGGCCAAGGGTTGTGTAGTGACCATCCTGAAGCGCGTTTGAGGACGGGCGGCTGATGTCCTCAGGTATATCTGAGCAGCCGATGGTCCTGCTCAGACGGAAACCGATGACACATGAGATCAATAAGTGTTTTGTCGTCAGATCTACGTCACCTGGCATGACTCATTATTACCCTATCTGAGATCATATGAATCTTCTCTATTTTTGATCCATTATCCCTTGCATTCCTGATCATGCTTTAAATACACGTCTCGCTGGGGAAACGGGATTTCGACGCGCGCTTCGGCGAAGGCGTTGTAGGTGCCTTTGTTCAAGTCTTGTATGAGTCTTCCGCGATCGTGGGCACGTTTGGCCCGGCACAATAGCTCGAAGTCCAGCGACGAGTCGCCGTATTTGCGAAAACGGACCCGGGGTTCCGGATTCTGGGCCGCCAGAGGATTGGAACGGACTTGCTCGACCAAAATGGTCTCTACCTGCTTGATGTCCGAAGCGTATGGGAAACGGTGTCCGGAGAAAAAAGCCAGGCACTGTTGCGGCGGCCTTCGTTGCACCGGGCAACGGTGATATCGGTATCCGGTATGCGCCAGAAAAGGTCATCGCTGCCTTTAAATTCCATCGCCTTGGGAACGGTTTCCGGATCCGGAATCTCAATGTTATCAAGGATCACCTTAAGCTAGAGGGTGGATTCGAGCCCCACGTCCTCGTGCAAGGCACTTGTCATATGGCTCATGTCCAGTGCGCCGGCGGCAGGTTGAATATATTTCAAGGCTTCTTTTGTTCGATAGCAATCGCTCAAAAGTCTTGTGATGGCAAACTGGCTTTTAAAGCCTCAACTTTCGATTAAGAATTCCCTATATACCTGATAAACTTTACGAACAAATTCGTACTCAAAGGGAGAGCCGGTCATAAAATAGCGAAACGAATATTTGTGACGCTTGTCGATCGCAAAAAGAGCGAGGAGTCCCCAGTTTAGACGATCTTTATCCTTACCTTTAATCGCCAACTCCTGGAACAACTCGTTCATGACTAAATTGTAGGCGACGAGGTCCACCCCCCAGCCGGCAGCGTCCCGCAGATTGTACGGCCCCGCCACGGGTAGAATCAGGTAAGGGCCGGGGCCTAAGCCGTAAAATGCCAGTGTCTGGCCGAAATCTTCGTTCTCACGCTTGACGCCTTCATAGGTGGCCACGTCGATGAGTCCCCCTATCCCTACGGTCGTGTTCATCGCGATCCGCCCGATGGTGTTGAAGACTTTAACGATCTTGCCTTGCAGCAGTGAGTTGAGCAGGTTGTTGATTTCGCCGAGATTGTTGAAAAAATTGGTGACCCCGGTCTGAGCGAAACCCGGCAGAACGAACTCATACGCACGCACGACCGGCAGAAACACATATTCGTCGAAGATGGCGTTG
>JAFDCA010000542.1 GCA_019313025.1 Deltaproteobacteria bacterium | reverse complement strand
CTGGAGACCCTCGTTCGCCATGGTTTGCTGCCTCCCATGGTTGGCAACCCATCGGTCAGTAAAAAGATATTGTCTGGCGTCGGATTCATCTCGTTGATCGATCTGATCGCGTTCAACAGACTGGTCCCTTTTTCCGGAACCAGCTGATTTAAACTTTCCGTTGAAAGATTCAAAGGGTCTATGACACCGGCATCCAGCCAGGTTCCTTTTGATTGTTCGAGCAAAGGGCGGGCGGTTTCGTTAAAGATGTATATTTGAAATTGACTGGTCGGCAGAAGCTGTGTGATCAGCCAGTTCATGGTTTTTACCGCATGTTGCCACTTGGGGGCGTTTTTTTTCTGGGCATTTTTTAGATTGCGCCGGCGGATAATACCGACGATGGTTTCATCCAGCATGCTGGCAGAGGCGTCCAATAGAATAAAGATCCGCTTTCCCCCAATTTTTAAATCCGTAAGGTACTGGCGATCTCCTTGCCCTGGAAACGGACGCAACTTGGAACCTAAATCATCTTCTGTTTTGGCTCCGGCTTTCAACCGCCGAAGCTCTTCTTCAAGTGACTTTAAATCCGTTTTTAACTGATTGATGTGTGTTTTGCTTGCCAGGGTGTCCTTGTCCCTATCTGCCAGTTCAATCTTTTTTTCATTGAGTATGTTTATGATTTCACGGGATCGTCCCTGTGTGGCCACTAAATCGGCATCGATTTGGGAAAGGATGTTGCGAGATTCAACCCTTTTTTTTATTACATCCAAAACCTGCTGTTCCAGTTTATTTACTTCAGCACGCAAATCAGAGGTCACGGCATCCCTTTGATGAGCGCTTTTGGCGTTTACCACGACAAATAAAAGAATAATCGCCCCCAATCCGCAGCAGATGCAGTCAATGAAAGACAGGCTGAATACATTTAATCTTCTACGTTTCATCGAATTCCAAGCAAGCAATGAGTCGTATGGTTTCTCGGGATGACCCGAGGCGAATGGTCTGGCCGAGTTCCAGCAGCACGCTTTCGTGGACCTGTCGATTATCTACAAACGTTCCCTGGCGACTGTGGTCGGTTAGGATAATACGGTCATTTTCGCGCTGAATCGTACAATGCTTTTTGGAAACATGGGAAGATTTCGCTTGAATATGAATGCCTTCTCCAAAAGGATATGGATCGCAGCCGATAATGAGAGGTTTTTCGGAGATGGGATATGCCACGTCACGATAGAGTAGATGTGATGGACGTATCGTATCAGGTGTTTGATAGGAAATGGCCCTGGAGATTGTAGATTCTGCCTGCTGCCAAGGACGGCTGGTAAAAAAAGATGCCCCATTTTTAAAGTGAGAATCGACCAACTGGTTCCGGAGTTTTAAAACTCCCAAAGCACCGGCACCGGGTTCAAGCTCAATGATTTTGCAGTTATTTATTTCTAAAAGTTTATCCTTTAATCCCGGCAGACAGGCGACTCGATGGGTCATCTGGAGGACGGTCAAAAGATTGGTACCAGGGTCCTCTCGCATTTTTTCAACGAATCGGCAAATATCATCATATATCTTCTCGCTCTTTTGAGACAATACATCACGAAAAAGGTTAATACGATAACGATCTTTTCCGTGGGATAATTCAAATAAAAAAGAGGGTTGGTTTCTAAAAATATCAAGGGCAGCGGCCAGTCGGTTATAAAGTTCCTGTTCTGTTGCGGCCTGATGAAGAGGATCGAATCTTGTGGCATGCACAAATTCTTCGGCAATGGTTTCCACCCAGCTCCGGTATAGCTGTTCCAGACTAATTTCTTGGAATGTCAAAGAGTTCTTCGCTGTTAGATATTCACCCTGATGGAGATGAATGATTTCAAATCGGTGCAAGTGAATGTCCAGGTGCAACAGCATTGAATTTGGATAAGGCTGATATGTTGCGGCGATGGGGAGGGAGACAAAACCTTTAACGGGTATTGACAGCTCTTTGGCCATACCCAGAATAAGTCCTAAATGTTCTTTGCTGTAATAATCGGGTACGGTGATCATCATCTCATCTCCGTAGGGTTTAACGATTTCCCAGACATGAAATAGATGGGCGTATGCGATCTCGGCATGATTTTGGGCGTGCCGGTTCTTCTGTTTTAAAGGTTCTGTATTCAATTGATCCCAGAATTTGTTGATGACTTGAAAAGGAAAGAGATGTGCCTTGTCTGATGCCGGTTTTCCCACGAGCAGTCGCTTTTTTTCAGGGATGGCATAACCGGGACTTTCTTTTTCTTGCCCGTCAACGGTTAGCAATCTTAATGGATTGTCAGCGGCAACCAGGATCCCCGCATCGCTGAGTTCAAGCCCTAAAAGTGTCATTGATGTATCCCGTTTATTGGATTTTTCAGTACAAATTCTTGATACATGTTTGCATGGTCATTGAAATGACAACGCCACTCCAACCGTATCGTTTCAAAAGAGGCCATTTCTGGATGGGCACTCATTGGGTATGCAAGTGTCTCGTCAATTTTTCTTCACAATATGCTTCTGTTTCCAAGACATATCTTTCTTGGAGAAGCTGGAGCTGATGAAGCATAAACATGAGAACAATGCTGATAAGAAGTGCGATCAGTGTTGAATTAAATGCGACTCCAAGGCTGCGGGTAACCCCGAAAATTTCTCCTTCAATGGCCTGATGTGCCAGCCCTAATGCATCTCCAATGCCCCGCACCGTGCCGATAAATCCGATGGAAGGAATAGCCCAGGCAATATATCTAATCATAGACAATTCAGATTCCAATCGTTCTCCTTCTGCCGAACAGTAGGCACGAGTGGCATCTGCCACATCCTGAATATTTCGCGTTGAACTGAATCTCTGCAAACCGGCCAGCAATGCTCTGGGAAGCAATCCGTTTCGTTGATATGTCGGCAGTGCTTGAATTTGCCGGGACAGTTCCCGGGTATCTTCGGGCAATATGCGGACCCCTTCGGCCAAAGGTATCAAATCCTGTTGTAACAACGAACGGTGTCTGATGGTGGTTACGGCCTTAAACGCCATGATGGCCAGCGCCCAAAACATCAGAACAAAACACGCTTCCTGTTCGTAATCGCGAATCAATACATAGGCAGAGCGTTCGGTGATTTGCATTTTGTCTTTGTTGAGCATCTCAGCCTGACGGTTGAGAATGGCGTCGGCATTGGGACGAATGATACCGACATAAGCGGCATGAACGAAAATGATAATCAGAATCAGAGAGAAAAGCTGGTAAATAAACTCCATGGATATCGGCAATGTTTTTTTCATAGTGCTTTCTCGATGTTGATTTTGCTTACGAATAAGTAAATTAATTGCTCGACATGTGTGTGTTCATGGGAGCACTTTCCCGCATCACTCTGGTGATAAGGTGTCGGGTCATTTCAAAAATTTGGAAGCGGTGGCATTCCTGCACCTGCCCGTTCTCGCTGAGCGGAATGGATCATCATTTTGGTTACACGCATTTGAGGTGTTAGATATCATATGGTAGATCCACCCCCTGATCTGCCGGGATCGTTTCTGAAGGAACAAACGGCTTCACCGGCTTTGTCTTTTCGGAGCCATGGTTTTCTGGTGCCGAAGTTTTTGGTTTGCTGATCTTTTTGTGAGTCTTTGAGGCATCATCGGTGGAAACGCTCTCCGACGGTTTTACACGGTCATTTTGGGCAAAATAAGTGTGTCCTAAATCTTGCCCGAACCGGATGTTAAATTCATACGAGAATCCTGTCGGAACAGTTTCTGCCCCCGCTGCCCCAAAAAGACATGTTCCCAATAAAACAATTGTGATAAAAAATTTGTTTGCCAAGGTCATTTTAAATATCTGCAAACCCGAAAACCGACATCCTCACGTTTGTCATCACCGTAACTGCGATAGGCCAACCTCAAGGTACTGATACTTCCATGTTTCCAGCTGGATCCTCTGATCACATGGTGTTTGCCGTTTTTAGGTCCGGTTGGATCCACATATGTTTTTTCGGGATCATAACTGTAAATTGAATAAAAATCATGACACCATTCTGCCACATTGCCGCCCATATCATACAGCCCCAACGTATTGGATTTAAATGTTGCCGGCGGAGATGTTGTGGCATATTCGTCATTGTAACCTTCGAGAACGGTTGGAAGCAAGTTTTTTGCAGATTGATCGGAATAATTCCCGGATAATTGAACAGGTGGAAATGTGTTTCCCCATGGATATTTCGAAAATGCAAGTTTGCCGACAAAGCGGGCACAATACTCCCACTCTGCTTCGGTGGGTAGCCTGTAGCCGGTATTTAACGGCTCTACAGCAATCAACGTGCTCCCTTTCTGAACATAAGCCGCCGGCAGTGATTCCTTGGCGCTGAGCCAATTGCAAAACCGGGCAGCCTGTTCCCAGGTAACTCGAACCGCGGGTTGAGCAGAATTGTTCAGACGTTGCGATTTAAAAAAGCCTGAATTGTGTTGGGCCATGAATTCCTTGAATGCTTGGTTGGATACTTCGTTTAGGCCCATGTAAAAAGATCGTGTTAGTATGATCTTTCTAAGGGTTTCATTGGATCTGTGACCCTGTTCTCTGCGTGAAGATCCCATGGTGTAAGCGCCGGGTTGGATTAATTTCAATCTGTAGCCTGTCTTGGTTGTAATCATCAGCGGTTCGGTTTCTTTGGATACCGTTATTTTTTTCAGCGTAACTGTCAATTGTTTTGGAAATCCGGGTTGGGGTGTGATGCGGATTTGATAGGGATGAAAGCCTTTTTTATTGAATTCCAGTTTGTGTTCCACGGCGATGAGATTTAATTGTTTCGGAACCATCCCCCATGATTTACCGTCAATTATGAGTTCGGCGTCGGATGGTTCAACCCACAGGCGGACAATGCCTCGTCTGGGTTTTAAATTCACATTAAGCTCTTTTGATACCGCCGATGCAACTTGTACGTTACGGTTTGTTTTTTCATAACCGGCTTTTGAAAGTAGAACCACATGAGGTTTTTCCGGAGAGAGATAGAGTGTCATCGGTGTCTGACCGACAAAAGTCCCGTCGATGATGATATTGGCTCCGGCAGGTTTGGTGTTGATGGCTAATTTGCCGTCTGCCGGTTGAAGCCGTATATCTTTTATTTCTTGGGGTTCATTCGGTTTTACATTCAGACGTTGTTTCCATGTTTTAAAACCATCGGCATGGATTTCAAGAAGATAAGATCCGGGCAGCAGTTGAGTCTGTAAAGGGGTTTTACCCAAGGATTTCCCGTCGATCAAAACATCTGCATCCAAAGGCAGGGAGCTGACGGTGATATCCGACCAACCTGGAAGCAGCGCCAGGTTAACCTCCTGGAATTTATCGCAACCATGCACGTTAACATCCGTCTGAAAGTCCTGATAATTCTGGGCGCGAATTTCAACTGTGTGCGGACCCGGCGGTATTTCGACATTCTCAATGGGGGTCTTTCCGACCATGATACCATCGATAGATATCTGTGCTCCTAAAATGTTTTTTTCCCTATTACCTGAATCATATGCGCGGATCATCAGACGGCCGGGACGTTTTTGCATCGTTAAGTGAAGGTTCTGGCGTTTTTCATCGCCGACCCAAAATGTATGGTCAAGGGGTGAAAAACATTCTTTTAGAGCCTCCAGCGTATATTTTCCGGGGCGCATCAGGTAATAGCTGCCGATTTTCGGGGTCAGGATACTCCCTGAAAACACGATACGATCCGGAACCGGTTCGATATCCATCACGACCTGTCGAGCGGTGAAAACAAACCACGTCGAGATACAAAGAAAAGTCAAGACGATTCCGATAAGAATGCCGACAACCCATTTAAAAATGATAAAAGGCTTTGGTCTTTTAGATGGCGGCTTGGACCAAAAGGAGATGGGTTCGATTTTTATGGGCGTTTTATCCCCACCGCTATCTTGCGTGATGCCTGACAATGTCACACCTTAATGTTGCAAATTACGGACACGCGAAGCGATGTCTGGCCGGGTTTTACGGTGATTTTCAGCCGGACATCCTGGTACCCGTCGCGTGAGCCGACCACTGTGTACGTTCCGGGTCTCAGCCATAATTCGCGAAAGGTAAATGTGCCGAATTTTCCGACTTTATATACGGCGATTTTCGTAAGATTATCGGACTCGATCACCACTTTAATAGGCGTTTCGGCGAGATCCACCAACGATTTTAACTGGTTTAATCGGGCGATAAAATGTGGACCGCTTTGTTCCAGTTTCTCGGCGTCTTTGATTAGCCGTATCGCATTTTCAAGCTGCTGGTCCGATTCCATGACCGAGGGATTTTCAAGAAAAAATCCGATTCGTTTGGCAAGGCGAATGTGTTCCAGAGCGTGTCTTTTACCCTGAACGGCAAAACTGATATCGGGATCCATATTAAGAACTGCCAGATAAGATT
>JAFDCA010000541.1 GCA_019313025.1 Deltaproteobacteria bacterium | reverse complement strand
TCCAAGGTATCCACATATTCCAGTATTGTTCCGAGCTGGACGGCAAATTTGTCGATAAGTTTTTTGTCCACATCAAGACGGGCAAGGTCTGCCACATGGACAACTTCTTCTTTGCTTATTTTCATAATATCTCCCTGAATCGGTTAAGCCCGCTAGGCCCGTTGGCCCGTTGTTGTCTTATCGGATTTTTGAAAATATATTTTGGTTCCAGCCTCTATCTTCGTAATAGCCCGGACAGATTCTTTCATTACGAGCCCTTATCCTCGAGTTCTTTCAGCAAAAATTTAATTATACCTGAAGCGGTTATGTTTTCAAAAAGTTAAAGTTTACCTATATTCAATTTTTCCAAATTATTGTTGCCCCCAACAGGCATAGGGCCAACTTGCTCAACCGTTTAACGTTGAACGATAATAGCATGTATCTTTTGTTTTTCCAGATGCTTGAGTGTGGAACCGGCATCGGATCTGCTGTTAAAATATCCAACCCGCACCCTGTACCATATTCCTTTTTCTGGCACCTTTCCGATACTTCGATAGGCCGGATATCCCTTTTGTTTTAATTGATCAACCAATTTGTCGGCAACTTTGGAATTTTTTAATGAAGCGACCTGAATGGTAAATCTGTTATTGTTTTGAGTTGCCTTTTTTGAATCGGTCGTGTTTATTTTTGGAGCCGGATCGGTTTTTGGGGTTGGTATCTCTTTCTTTGGCATCTCTTTCTTTTGTAGAGAAGCGGTCTTTTTCGGCTCAGACTCTTTTTGATGTTTAATTGTGCTATTATTTAGCCTGACGTCACCGCCGGTTTTCTTGAGTGTTTCATAAAACCCCATTTTTGTTTTGCTGTCATCGGTATTCGACTCTATTTTGTATTGATCCAGTTCCTTTTTGATAACAGCTTCCTTCAAAGCAGCCAATTCATTCTGAAGCTTTTCGATGTCAAACTTTACAGGAACCATCTCTCTTCCCACCAGAATGCCAAGAACAAACATCCATGCACAGACGAACAACGTCAACCCAAACCATAGAATCCGTCTTTTAGGTGGCTGTCTTTTGGAAGATTCTTTTTTTGGCGGTGTTTTTTCTTTTGCTCCCATCTATTGAAGTTCCAACTATCAAATCACAATTTACCATGCCAAATAATTATTATTTTATATTTTATTTGATAACAATTGTGCTTTGCACATTTAACAGGGTGAACACCAATATTCTAAATTTTAAACAATGGTTCGTCTTTTCTATTTCCTATTTTCTCTTTCCTATTACTGAACACCGCATTACGAGATCATTAAAGGGTTTGGAAAAAGGGGTTTTCAATTCAAAACAAATATCACATCTTGTCCGGCGCAGACACGCCCAACAGCGTCAACCCGTTTCGGATCACCTTCTGGACGGCCAGCACCAGATAGAGCCGCCCTTTTGAAAGTATCGGATCATCGGACAGGACCCTGTGTTTGTTGTAGTAGGCATGAAAAGAAGATGCAAGATCCATCAGATAAAATGTTATTCGGTGAGGCTCCAAATATTTTGCGGTGTCTTCCACAACTTCGGGATAGCGGTTCATGACTTTCATGAGGTTGATTTCCTCGGGTTCCTGAAGCATCATTGCAACCGCTTCATCCCATTCCAATCCGTCCAAACCTCTTTCCCGGCTTTTTCGCAAAATGCTCGATATTCTGGCATGAACGTATTGGACATAGAAAACCGGGTTGTCATTGGTCTTTTTCTTTGCCAGTTCCAGATCAAAGTCAAGAGGGCTTTCATAATGACGCGTAAGAAATATAAATCTTGCAGCATCCCTCCCGACTTCCGTTATAACTTCATTTAACGTTACAAATTCACCCGCCCGTGTGGACATGGCCACCGGTTCTTTTTCTCGCAGGAGATTGACAAGCTGCACCAGAATTACTTGAAATTGATCTCTATTGAGTCCCGATGCTTCAATGGCAGCGGTGACCCGTGGAATATATCCGTGATGGTCAGCCCCCCATACATCGATGACCCGATGAAACCCGCGTTCAAATTTATCCATGTGATAGGCAATATCGGAGGCAAAATATGTGGTCTGACCATTTTTACGGACAACCACACGGTCTTTTTCATCCCCATAATTCGTCGTTTTAAACCATAACGCCCCGTCTTTTTCGTAAATAATATTTTTTTCTTTAAAATCTTCAATAACACCGTTCACCTTGCCGGTATCATAAAGGCTTTGTTCGCTGAACCAGTTATCAAACTCAATGCCAAAATCCACTAGATCCTTTCGAATATCTTCAACAATTCTCTCTGCCGTGAAACGGGCGCAAAAGAAAATCGATGGTTCCTCATTCTGATCAAGCAGCGCCTTTCCTTTCAATTCAATTATTTTTTTGGCGTATTCCCGGATATAATCGCCCTGATAACACTCATCCGGAAACTGAATATTTTCCCCCATCAACTCCCTATAGCGCAGATAAACAGATTTACCCAGGGTATTGATCTGACGACCCGAATCGTTGATGTAGTACTCTTTTTGAACATCATATCCGCAAAACCGCAATATGTTCGCAACGCTGTCACCCACAGCAGCTCCCCGTCCATGACCGACATGCAGCGGACCCGTGGGATTGGAACTTACAAATTCCACTTGTATTTTTTGGCCGCTTCCGATGTTCGAAACACCATAAACCATATCCTCTTGATGAATTTTGCGCAAAACAGGATGCCAGGACAGTGGTTTTATAAAAAAATTAATAAATCCGGGACCGGCAATCTCTGTTTTTTCTAGAATTCTGTCCGGATCTTTGATATGTTTTAGAATCGCTTCAGCAATTTTTCTTGGCGACATCTTTTGAATAGATGCTGTAACCATAGCAATATTTGTGGAAAAGTCACCATGCGACGCTATCTTGGGCACTTCAACTTCGATGTCAAAAACCTCGGCACTTGGCAGCGCTTTGTTTTCATGTGCCAGAGATACCGCGTTTAAAATTAGATTTTTTATTCTCTGTTTCATTTTTTAAGCTTTTATGTTTTAATGATATCGCTTATAACATCGTCTGTTGATTTTTATCCGCCCGGGGCGGATGAATAAAAAATCCCGCAGATGAACCCATCGGAGCGAATATACACGCCGAAAGGAACGCAACCCTTAAGAGAGACGAGCAGGCCTGTGGGATCTTATATGCGATAGGTTTCAATTCAT
>JAFDCA010000540.1 GCA_019313025.1 Deltaproteobacteria bacterium | reverse complement strand
CCCCCTAAAAATATTGAAGATGCCTTCGCATCCTGAAGCTGTTTGGCAATTGCCCCGCTCTCATCATGGCCGGGGATGAAAATCACGTCGGCATGGGTTTTTACGGCTTTTTGGACGTCTTTATCTAACAGTTGTTGCTTGAGTTTGTAATCCAATTCAAGAACAATTCGACCGCCCAGTTTTTCAAAATGTTTTCGAAATATCTCGGATAGCTTAAGGCTATAATCACTTGTAACATCCACGAAAGTGACGGCCGTGGCCGCATTTAAATCCTGTCGCGCAAACCTTGCGATGACTTTGCCCTGAAAATCATCGGTGAAACATGCTCTGAAAATGTAATTTCCAATTTTGGTCACTTCAGGATTGGTGGACAGGCTTGAGATCATGGGGATTCCATGGTCTTGGGCCACCCTTGCCACAGCAATGGCATGAGAGCTCCAGTCGGGTCCCACGATGGTGACGACATTGGCTGCGGCCGCCTTTTTAGCTGCAATGGTGGAGCCGATGGGTGTGCTTTGGTTGTCGAACACCAACAGGTTTATTTTTTTGCCTAAAACTCCGCCTTGATGGTTGATTTCATCAACTGCGTAACCGACCCCCCTGAGTGCATATGCATTGGCTTCAGCTGCAGCTCCCGTTAATGCATATATGGCAGCGATATCGATGGTTTGAGATCCATAGGCCGGTGTTATTGAAAAGACAATACATAGAATAAGCGGAATAAAATGGCGCTTTCTAATGTATATACTCGTTTGGTTCACTAAATGTATGGAGGATTCTTTTATATGGCAAATCATCATATCGTCTCTTTATGGTTTAATCGCCTTGAAATATACCCGACGTCCATTCTCTAACTTCAAAATGATCACCTCTTTACCCAAAGGATCACCATATTCATCAAAAGTAATGTTTCCGGTTGCTCCCTGAAAATCCGTTGTTTGTGCCAGAGCATCGCGTATTTTGGCCTTATCGAGGGAGTTCGCACGGCGAATGGCGTCGACCATTACGATGGTCGCATCATAGGACAAGGGTTGGGACGTATTGATTATCTGTTTTTTGTATTTCTGGTAATATGTGTTTTTAAGATGAATACTCGTCTTAAATTGAACATCAGGATGCCATGGTGCGCTATGATAACTTCCGTTAGCGGCTGTTCCGGCGTATTTGAATATTTCAGCCCAGGCGTCACCTCCAAGAAACGTTGCTTTTATTCCCATTGATACCGCTTGCTTGATGATGAGGCCGCTGTCTCTCGTATATCCCGGAATATAGACCGCATCGGGTTTAAGCATTTTTACGTTTTTAAGTAGGTCGGAAAAATCAACGGCTTTTCCTCTATAGTTTCCATCTAAAAGAACCTTGCCCCCATATCGTTTAAACTCACTAATGAAATATTCACCAAGTGTCACACAGTATGCTTCATCGATATTTCTGAGTACAACGGCTGTTCGAGTCTTGAGATCGGCATATGCAAATTTTGCCATGGCAGCTCCTTGAAATGAATCGATAAAACAAACACGGAAAATATAATTTCCCATACGGGTTACTTTCGGGTTGGTGGAAACCGGGGTTATCATGGGGATTCCTTCCTGCTGCAGGATAGGAGCCACCGCCAGGGAATGAGAACTCAGACCGGATCCGATGACGGCAGTTACCTGTAGTCTAACCGCTTCTTTGGCGGCCAGGGTCGATCCAATGGGGGTGCTTTTGTTGTCCAGAACAATCAGTTTAACCGGTCGTCCGAGCACCCCGCCCTGGTTGTTGATTTCCTCAACAGCCAATTCTATGATTTGAATGTAGGCGGCATTTTGTACAGCGGCAATACCGGTTTTGGCAAAAATGGCGGCGATTTTAATCGGTTCGGCGGCGGTTGCAGGATGTGAAAATAGTCCCAACAAAGCCAATATACAAATAGCGGAGATTTTTCTCATAATCGTAAGCTCCTGTTCGGTTCGTTTAAAAGATTTTAACAAAAATACTGAAATTCTCAGGTAAACGGCATATGAGAAATAAGGTCTATCTTTTTTTCAAAGATGAAAAGTCGCTGTAGTTCGAGTTGGAAAGGAAAATTCGAATTATATTAAGTTCTTTTATACTAAATTGTATCGAAAGGAGTCAAATAAAATTGCTGAATTTGTATTATAAGATGTAAAATTTGAATATTTTGCTTCGGCAAGATTGTTAATTTGTGGGGATAAAAATATCATCGTATAATTTAAAGAGACATCCGCATTTACCTTTCCCATCGATTGCCGCCGACCTTTTTCAAATCGATGTATTGAATCGTTCCCCGCTCACTGATAAAAGACGTCAGAAGCCAGCTGACCAAACTGATCAACAGTGATCCAAACATGGCCGACCAGAATCCGTAAACCTCAAAACCGGAGATCATACCGGAAACCATCATGAGGACAACGGCATTGATGACAAACGTAAAAAGTCCCAGACTCAGGATATTCACCGGCAGGGTCAATATTAACAGTATGGGCCGAAAAAACGCATTCAGTATTCCCAAAATAGCCGCAGCAAAGAATGCGGATAAAAAACCGCTGACCTCTATTCCATCAATCAAATATGACGTAGCGATGATTGAAAATGTCAGGATCAGCCATCTCAGAAAAATTCCATACATGTTATTACCCCTTGATTTTGGTATAAAATATTCTCAGCCCAAAATTCCAATCCACACCAATGCTTTTTAGCAGACCGGAAAAATTTATAAATCTATTCGCAATATTTGTTTGAAATTCGTGTTTACTATAACTTAAGCACCCAATTTTTGGGCCAGTTCCGCCACTCTTTGACCCAGTTTCATTCCGTTTTCCAGACTCCCGCTGTCCGGTGCGCCGACACAGGCCGTGCCAAAGTGCCCGGTGGCGGACATGGGATCTCCCACAATCACCATGCCGTAAATGAGCATGACCTGGATAATGGATATCATGGTGGTTTCTTTACCGCCGGATGGATCTGCAGAAGTGGAAAAGGCGGCGCCGACCTTTCCTTCCATCTTTTTACGTACCCCCACAAATTCGTCGAAGACTTTTTTGAGCTGGGCCGCCATGATGCCGAAATAGACGGGAGATCCGGCAATGACGCCGCCTGATGATACAAAATCCTCTTTGGTGACGTCATCGGTATGTTTTAAAACTGCATCAACGCCTTGGACACTTTCAACTCCTTTTGCAATGGCTTCCGCCAGTTTTTTGGTGTTGCCGCCTTTTGAATAATAAAGAACCAGAATTTGCATTTAAAGCCTCCTTAACACGACAAATGAAACCCGGCACAAACATTCTTTCCATCTTTTATGAGCCGGTTAAACGTTTTTATTGCTTTTGATGTCTTCTCTTCGATGAGTTCAATATTGCTATTCCTGAGAAATTCACACAACAATGGGGTCGATTTCATGAAACCGGGTTTGCCTTTGCCCAGCACCAAAATACTCGGTTTGGCATCGATGATGTCCTGGATGTCATCAATATTCACCTGGTGACCACTCTTGCGCCACCAGGTAGGAATCACTTTTCCTTGTATAATTTTGATATCATTGGTATAGGTGATTCCGTCGATGATGATGCTTCCAAAGGAGAAATGTTCAATCATCATATACCTTCCAATAAGGCGTTTCATTTTCCCATTTGTCGAGTATCTCCGGTGGCGGTGGGACGACGATGGCCTTGCATTCGGCGGTGAGGGTTCCGTCAGCTAGACGGATCTCTCCGGCAACCTGAGCCCGGCTTGGCGTCTGTTTGATCACCCATCCGATGACCGTCAAAGGTGTCCCTGTGGGCGTTGGACGACGAAAAGTCACTTCCAGTTTCAAGGCAACCATTAACGCATCTTCCCCGGAGTTCAGCATCACCGATCGCCCGGCTGTTTCATCCAGTATTGCCGAAACAATACCACCATGGACCACCCCGGGATATCCGTTGAAATGATCGGGAACCGTCACGGTCGACCGTATTTGCCGAGCCTTGTGATCTTCATACCATCTCATTTTCAGCGAAAATTCATTCTCAAGCCCGCACAAAAAACAACCGCGAGAATTTTTCTGCTTCTGCATCTTAATGGCCCCTTAAATCATTTGATAAATACACTTAAACGGAGCGTTTCAATTGTTAAAGATGAAAATCAAGACAATTCCTTAAAGATAAGAAATAGGTTATCTTCTTTAAATTTAAAACGCTCAGGTTAAGTTACATGATATTCACATGCCCCTCAAAGGTCAAGAGGGGTTTATGAATGGTTCTTGATATATATTTTTTAGAATATTATATATCATATAGGTTATCAACCGTCATTAAGGGCTTAAAATCATGTTCGGATTTTATGATAAAATTCTAAAAATAGATTTGAATAAAGAGGCTTATGTTGTCGAGACAATAGAGGATCATATACTGAAGACCTTTTTGGGCGGAAGAGGGCTTGCGGCCTATCTGCTGCTCAATCATAACCTGCCGGGCATCGATCCCCTGAGCCCTGAAAACCATTTGATTTTTGCCATTGGTCCTTTAACCGGAAGTGCGATTTGGGGTTCTTGCCGCCACGGTGTTTTCACCAAGTCTCCCCAGACCGGCTTTTTTTCTGAATCTTATTCAGGTGGTACGGTGGCCGAGTCCATGAGCGCTTCAGGATTCGATGCCATGATGATTAGCGGTGCTGCTAAAAAACCGATTTGGATAGAGATTAATGAAGAGACGGTTTGTTTTCATTCTGCTGAAGATCTTTGGGGGAAGGACACGTTTGAAACTGACGACCGTGTTAAAGCGTGGATCAAGCAGCATCGTCCGAAAGCCAAAAAGTGTGGTGTGGTCTGCATCGGACCGGCCGGTGAAAACAAGGTCTGCTTTGCGGTCATCGAAAACGACTACTGGCGCAGTGCCGGTCGAACCGGTGTGGGGGCTGTTGCAGGTTCTAAAAATATTAAAGCCGTCGCTTTTTGGGGAAACCGAAAAAAAGAATTTGCCAACATCCATGGGATGAAAGAATCTGCCAAATCCATGATGCAGAGATCAAGGGATGACGCCGGCGTAAAAGCCTACAAAAGCATGGGGACGCCCATGTTGGTTGATATTATGAATAGCGCCGGAGGATTTCCCACCCGTTACTGGCAAAAGGGAAAATTTGAACATTCTGAAAAAATCAATGCCGTCGCCCTTCACGAGCGATGCGAGGTCCAACCCCATGCTTGCCTGAAATGTTTCATGGCTTGCGGCCGGCTTTCCACCATCAGGAAGGGGAGGCACAAAGGACTTAAAATAGAGGGGCCGGAATATGAAACCATTTATGCTTTTGGCGGTCTTTGTGAAATCGACAGTATCGAAGAAATTGCATACTTAAACGACATCTGTGATCGGCTTGGAATGGACACCATCAGTGGAGGCAACCTTGCCGCATTGACCATTGAAGCCTCCCGTCAGGGAAAAATCGATTACAAGATCGACTACGGACAGGTCGATGCCGTTGCCGGACTTCTTGAAGAAATCGCCCAACGTCGGGGGATCGGCGATACACTGGCCCGGGGGATCAAATTTGCGGCCAAAGAGTGGGATATGGAAGATCAAGCCATTCATGTCAAAGGTCTGGAGCCGGCAGGCTATGATCCGCGGGTGCTGAAAGGGATGGGTCTGGCATATGGCTCATCCGCCCGAGGGGCCTGTCATCTGCGCGCCACATTCTACAAGCCTGAACTCAGTGGAATGATTGATCCTGACAAAATCGATGGAAAAGCAAAGATGTTTACGGAGTGGGAGGACCGCCTGACTATTTTTGATACAATGATTCTGTGCCGCTTCTATCGAGATCTTTATCAGTGGGATGAACTTTCCAGTATCATCCAAACAGCAACCGGCATGGATCTTACCATCCAAAGCATGCGAGCCATTGCGTCTGACATCCTTAACAACATCAGACGGTTTAATTTAAGGGAGGGTCTCACTCCGAAAGATGATCGCATCCCACGGAGATTTTTCCAAGAGGCTTTGCCTGAAACCGGTAAAATAATTACTGAAAGTCAAATGGAACAGCTTCTAGATGAATATTATAAAAAACGCGGTTGGAACGAGAAGGGAGAGCCGCCGAAAGCATCATCTTAAAGAATGAATTATACATTCATTCCAAAAAAATTCGTCAAGATGGTGCTTAGCCAGCGTCGCAAGGGCTCATAGGAATAGTGCCGTCTGGCCACTTCATAATTGTGATGGACCATTTTATCTTTTATTTGGGGTGAGTTCAAAACATCTTTGACATGTTGAACATTTTTTTTGGTAAGAAATCCGTCCATAACAATCAGGTCAAACCCCTTGGGCTCAATGTCTCTGATAAACGTTGCGTATCGGTTGATGAGCAGGGGTTTTTTAAAGTAAACCGCTTCTAAAAATGCATTGCCGAACCCTTCATATAGACTGGGATAGGTAATGAAATCAGCGTGGGGATAAATATCCCACAGCGAGGGATTCGTGCTGTAATTTGATTGGGGATTCAGCGGATCTGATACGCGCGTTTTTACCAGCCTTAAATCCACGCCTCTTTCGTGTGCGGTTTCCAGAAGCCATTCTGAATATTCATATCCCTCATCACCGGCTTCATGGGATATAACCAACTTGTATTGAGGATCTTTCAGACTTTCCACCAATTCAATGGCGTGTTCGATTCCCTTGCGCTGGACAATGCGGGTCGGCTGAAGAATGATATGGTCTTCCGGTTTCAGCTCCATAGAGCCTCGAAACGCTGCGGTTTGCTCGGCATCTATTTCCGGCGGATTTTCGAAATCCAAAACATTGGGAATAATCGTGGATGAAATTCCCGTCCGAAGTGCCAGCTCTTCTTGGGCCGCCGAGTTTATCACAACATGTTCGATATTGCTTAAATTGGGTGGAAATGACATTCTCAGGTAATCACCCACTGCGTTTACGGAAAACCGCGTCCTTTCCCAATAGAAATCATGATGATGGGCAATGGTGGGAATCTGGGTCTCGGCGATAATTTCAGTTAAAGCGATTCCCAGTGGAATGTGCAGCGGAATGGTCAGTACATTCTGAGCAATGAGAAGGTCTATGTGAAATTCTGAAATAAATGCTTGAATCTGTTTTTTTAAAAAAACTTTTAGTTCAAAAATGGTATCGGTGACATTAGGGTCTCGTTTTTTATGGCCGAATATTCGATCATTGATCCACGCATTTTTTTCGTTTTTGAAATGCGCTTCATAGACTAATAAACTCGTTTTCGGATCTCTGTCCAATTCGCCGGCAAACCAGAAACAGTTGTGGCCGTTTTGTTTTAAAACTTTTGACCACTTGCTGGCTTCCATGGTCACACCGTCAGTGCCTGAAAATCGCGTAGAGATAAAACCGATGTTTTTAGACACGATCTATTTTTTCCTTCTTAAATTGAGTTGAGGTCAAAAAACAATATCCTAATAGCATGTTATATATAAGATTCATACCGGATTTTTCAACCTCTGAGATATTTACAAGGTATGTATCTGTAATTTGATGAGGAACTGGGAGCACAGGAAGGTAAAATCTTTGGATTCCGAGTCAAGTAAAATAATTTCTGTTCACATCTCAAAGTACAATTTCCATACCTTCCTTTGCCATAACAATCTCAAGGTTGTTCTGGTTGTCAAAATGTTTCTGACAGCGCTTTTCGAGTTCAAACAGTTCCTGGTCTGTTCGCAGAGGATCATGGTGAAAAAGAACTATTTTTTTAACATTGGCTTTTTGGGCGGATTCGATAGCGTGCTCAAAAAATGAGTGCCCCCAGCCCATTTTTGATGAAAAGTATTCTTCTTGAGTATATTGACAATCATGGATGAGGATATCTGCGTCGCGATAAAAATCGAGCAATTTTTCATTTTCTTCACTGGCGGCTTCTTCTCCTTCATCACATGCCAGGGGATCAAAATTCTCAGCGTTTGTATCTTTTGAGAAAACGTTTCTAAAGGGCTCTGTGTCATAGGCCGTACATAAAACTTTGCCGTTAAATTCAAACCGATATCCGAGACAAAGTAGCGGGTGATTCAGATATTTTGTTTTTAGCGTGATTCCGTCACCTAAATCCATTTTGCATTCACCGAGCTGTGAGTACGTGATATCTGCTGTAAGCTCACCATGCAAAACCGGAAAGTATCGGTATCGTAGAAGGTCGCTCATTATTTTTTCAAGGGAATCATCTTCAAATGTTATCGGGCCGTATACTTTCAGTTTCGTGCCTGGAATATAGATAGGTCTGAAAAAAGGAAATCCAATAATATGATCCCAGTGGGTATGCGTGATAAATATTTCGGTGGTTATGGGGCCGTCTTGAATATCATTCCACACCAAGCGATTTCCCAGGGGATGTATACCGGTTCCGGCATCGATGATGATGAGTCTGTTTTTTTCGCCAAACCGAAGTTCCAAGCAAGGGGTGTTGCCTCCGAATTCCACGGTCTTGGGCTCGGGGCACGCAATAGAGCCGCGTACACCCCAGAAACGAAGCTTCATAATTTCCTCCTCAGCCGGCAACCTTCAAAAATATTTGGGCTTTTTCTATTTCCTGCGCCACCTCATCATTAAACATGCTGATATTACTTAAATTTAATTCTATATCATTCTCAAGATATTGCATGGCTTCAGGATAAATATTTTCCAAATAACGGTTTCCGGAGAAACCGATTTCCGAACTATTTGCAAAATGGTCCGATAAAATAACGGTGAAAAGAATATCATTTTGCACACCTTGATATGTTTCCGGTGTGTGATGGTACGTTATGGTATCTGAAATTTCCTCTCCCAGTTTCCACTTTTCTGCAATAAGATTTCCCACATAAGTATGATCAAGCCCGAGCAGCTGTTTTTCAGAAACAAAGAGAGGCTTAAGCTCTTTTTCCTGTATTCCAATTATATTCAAGTATTCATTATAAAATGTGCTGTTGAGAGGGATTTTTCCAATGTCATGCAAAAGCCCGGCGATGAAATATCCTTCCTGCAGTTTTTTGTCTATGTTGCGTTTTTTGGCGATCAGTTTGGCAATAACCCCGACGCCAAGAGAATGTTTCCAAAACATATCCATGTTTAACGCACGAAAGTTTTTACGTGTCCCTAAGGCGCTCATTACGGTTGCCCCGAGAACAAGATTTTTCACCGTATTCATGCCCAGCATAACAACCGCCCGAACCAGTGAGATAATTTCACGTGAGAGACCAAAATAGGCGGAGTTAACAAGTTGCATAACCTTTCCTGTGAGTACAGGGTCTAAGCTGATGACCTTGGTCAGGTCTGTGGGTGATGTATTTACATCGCGGCAGATTTCCATGACCTTGTTGACAGTTGCGGGAAAAGGAGGCAATTGTTTAATATAGTTATCTAGTATTGTTAAACGATGATGATATTCCAAACTGTTGACCTTTGCCCTTTGATTTTTTCCTATGATCAGGTTTCCCCGATAGCAGATCCATCATTTATCTTATCAATTTATCGACATCCTAATTAAAAACTTGAATCATTTGTATTCGTTTGAATGTCTAAAGATCCAACCGTTGATTTACCCATATCACCAAATCCTAAACCGAGTCAACGTCATGCAGAATTAAACGTCTCGAGACTCCTACAGGATATTGAAATAACAACTTAATGAATCGCTTTATCTCCTTGTTAACACATTATCTTGTTGCTGCTCAAGAGCACGACGAGCTGATCTGATAACTATTCGAGAGAGCACGCTAAAACGGCATTCTCTATACTCCCAGCGCTGCACTGCAAAAAGTATCTCGGATAAGCGGCATTTTTGTGAAGACAATCCTGGACTCAGGATAATCGACGTACATCTTAGACAAACTTGACACTCGAAAAATTCAGGGACTTAACCAAAAATTTTTTCTGATCGGTCCGATTCTCTAGAACATATTAAATAGTTAAGGCACAATATATAGTGACTTATTTTAATGAAATACAATATATTCTAATTCAATAGAATTATATATAATTTATATATAATTTTACTTGACAATAATAAAATACAAGTTTATGATATAATTAATAATTATATTAAAAATTAAAGATGGAAAAAAATTTTATTCAATGAGCCAAAACCGCCTAAAAAAAATTCGAGAGTCTCTTATGATGAGTAAGGCTGAACTTTCCAGAAAGGCAGGAATATCTCCCATTACAATTACACGGATTGAAAATGGGATGCCATGCAGAATGGAAACAAAGCGTAAGATACTTTTAGCTTTGGGATACAAAATTTCCGATAAGAATAAAGTGTTTTTCGACTAATACCAAGTCAGGAGTCTTTTCTCGGCAGTAAGATGTTATTCAGAATCTTTAAATAATTCACCCCAAAAACCATCAGACAACAAAGGCAGAGTCCATCGGGCTCTGCCTTTGTTGGTATGCTTCCAGCTCAGAAAGTGTCTTTTTTCCGATGAGCGGCGTTCTCCGCGGGTTTCCATCTGCGGTGTACATTAATGTACGCCTCAACGAAAACCCTTGTGCGGCCTTGCTCATGGAAAAAAATCTCATTTCTGAGCCGGAAGCTATCAAATGTTAAAAAATATTTTCGGATTGGCAACAACTCATATTTCGCGCCAGAATGTTGCTAAAGAGCTTTTGAGATAGGAGACCTAATAAATTTTCTAAGATATAATTTTTCCAGGAAATGAATGTTTATTACATACAAAAGGGCTCAAGGGCTTACCACAAGCTTTTGCCCCGGATAGATGATATCACCATCACCCAGCTTGTTAAGCTGACGCAAATCTTTTACTGTCAAGCCATACCGAGGTCCGATTTGGTACAATGTTTCGCCGGGCTTAACCGTGTGATATCGATTTTCGGTGGATTTTTTGGATACTTTTGTGGTTGTTGAAGTTACGGCCTTATGGGTTTTGGTCTTGGACATTTGTTTTTGAAGGCTGCTCAGGTTTATTTCGATTTGATCCATCCTGGACGTTAAAGCTGCTTCAGATCGGTCAAAACGGTCCTTGAATTGTTGAAACGTTTGGGGCTGTTCCCAATCTTGCGCCAACCGGTTATCAACCATGTTCAATTTACCAGCCATCTCTTCAACGTTTTTAACACTGTTTTCCAATGCAAAAATTCGATTTTCAAGATCAGCGATTCGATTTCTGGCAAACAATAAAATTAAAAGAATCAGCAAGATTAAGAATCCGATGCCAAATCTTGATAAAGAATATTTCTCGGACAATTTATGTTTGTTTGGCCCGAATTTAAGCTTTTTGTCTTCTTTCCACAGTGAATATTGCTCGTTAAAATTATTGTCTTCCGAAATTTTATTAAATTTATCTGTTCTGTCATCATTTCTCTGTGTCATTGTAAGACCTTTTCAAATGGAGTGTATTGATCTAAATTAGAATTTAACCAAGTCATCCATATCATAATTTCTATTCCATTGAAAGAACCGGTTTCACAAAAAAAATGGATGTAAAAGACAAAATATTTTATCAAATTTCAATCGTGCATCTTAAATGGTTATTCTATTACGCAGAATTGGATTTTTTTGTGGTATATCACATTGTCTTACCCATAGAATTTTATTGACAAAATTTTTAATTCTTTATAGGTAAACAACTTGATTTTTTTTCCATAACAAGAGAATCATTGCATCTCATGTTATTACCCCAAAATTGCTCTTTTTACAGGAGGATCGAACGATGGCCAACGATGTAATCGGATCGGTTCTGGTGGTTGGGGGCGGCATTGCCGGAATGCAATCTGCTCTAGATCTTGCCAATGCGGGATATTATGTCTATCTCGTTGAAAAATCACCGTCCATCGGGGGAGTGATGGCCCAGTTGGACAAAACGTTTCCCACCAATGATTGCGCCATGTGAATTATCTCACCGAAACTGGTCGAGGTCGGCCGGCACCTGAATATCGAAATTATTACATATGCAGATCTGGAGTCTGTTGAAGGATCTGCCGGGAACTTCAAAGTAAAGGTTAGAAAACGTCCACGAAGCATTAATATGGACCTTTGTACAGGCTGTGGCAACTGTGTTGAAAATTGTCCGGTGATGTATCAGGCGTACAGTTAATTTTATCACCGTTTCGATTTGTAATGGTTATTCTCTGTTTTTCAAAACACTTTTGATGGTTTTCTAATTTCGAATAGTAAGTGTAACCTTCAAATTTAACTGCATCGAGAAGGGTTATCTATTTATGGAAAATAAAATAGTCATCGATTGGAAGAAGATAGATAAAATCATCGGGTCTTATAAAGGTGACCGTGAAGCGTTGCTGATGATCATGCAAGATATCAGCGACATATACAACTATGTTCCTCCGGAAGTGATTCCTATTCTGGTTGAAAAACTTGGCGTAAAGCCGAGTCTGGTTTACAGTGTTGCCACATTTTACAAAACCATTAGTCTTGAACCTCGTGGAAAATACATTGTCAGTGTCTGCACCGGCACAGCATGCCATGTTCGGGGTGCTGAAAAAATTATGGACGCATTAGAAGATCGTCTCCATATCAAAGAAAGTGAAACCACCGATGATCTTCTGTTTACCCTGGAGGCCGTTCGATGTGTGGGATGCTGTGCATCCGGACCTGTTATAACCGTCAATCAGAATACCCACGGAGGCTTAAATCGTTCCAGTGTCGTAACAATCGTTAATGAATATGAAAATCAACATGTTTCTTGAGCGGCATGGGTAACGGAGGTTATATAAAACCATGACAAAATTAGAAAATAGATCAGCACTGGAATCATATAGGAACTCTCTTTTGGCCGAACAGGAAGACGAAAAAAAGAAATTACTTTCTCTTTGTTCAGGTTCGGGATGCGGTGCATATGGAACCGGAAAAGTTCATGATTCGCTAATTCAGGAGTTGGCCAAGCATGGTTTGCAAAAAGAGGTGGAAGTAAAGCTTTCTGGCTGTCACGGTTTTTGTGAGAAAGGACCGATTCTGGTGATTCATCCTGAAGGCATATTTTATCCACAGATAAAAGAGGATCATATTCCTGAGATAGTTGAGAAAACCATTAAGAATGGGGAACTGGTTAAATCCCTCATTTATAAAGATCCTGTCACAAAAGAAAAAATCACACATGAAAAGGATGTTTCTTTTTATAAACTCCAGCAGAGAATAATTTTCGGGAATAATGGCGCCATCGACCCAACCAGCATTGAAGATTATATTGCAGTGGGTGGATATAAAGCACTTGAAAAAGCACTTTTCGATATGACGCCCGAAGAAATTATCGATCAAGTCAAAAAATCGGGCTTAAGAGGTCGTGGTGGGGGTGGTTTCCCAACCGGAATCAAGTGGGCAACTTGTCGCAGGCATCATGGGGCCAGATATATTATATGCAATGCCGATGAGGGAGATCCCGGTGCCTATATGGATCGCAGCATCTTGGAAGGCAACCCCCATTTGGTTTTGGAAGGTATGATTATCGGTGCCATTGCCATCGGCTCTAATGAAGGCTACGTATATGTACGACACGAATATCCTCTGGCGGTTAAGAATTTGGCCATTGCATTACAGCGAGCTGAAGAACTCGGGTTTTTAGGCAAGGATATCTTAGGTTCTGGATTTGATTTAAACATTCATATCAGTCGCGGAGGGGGTGCTTTTGTATGCGGTGAATCTACTGCATTAATGGCTTCTCTGGAGGGGAATCCCGGACGACCCCGGGCCAAATACATCCACACCGTAGAAAAAGGTTTTCGCAACAACCCGTCAAATCTGAATAACGTCGAAACATGGGCCAATGTTCCGGTGATTATAGATAAGGGGGCGGATTGGTATGCTTCCATCGGAACTGAGAGAAGCAAGGGCACCAAAATTTTTTCATTGGTTGGTAAAGTTACGAATACGGGTTTGGTAGAAGTACCGATGGGAACCACGTTACGTACCATTATTTACGACATCGGCGGCGGCATTCCGAAAAAGAAGAAATTTAAAGCGGTTCAAACCGGCGGTCCTTCCGGCGGGTGCATCCCCGAGCAATTTCTGGGTTTAGGCGTCGATTTTGACGAATTGCTCAAGGTGGGTTCCATGATGGGTTCCGGCGGTATGATTGTGATGGACCAGGACACCTGTATGGTGGACGTGGCCCGATATTTTCTGGACTTTCTAAAAGAGGAATCATGCGGTCAATGCAACCCCTGCCGAGAAGGGATTACGGCGATGCTGGACATTCTGACCGATATTTGTGAAGGAAACGGTAAAGAAGGCGACATCGAGCTTTTGGAAGAACTGGGTATGATGATTCAGAAGTTTTCCCTTTGTGGACTGGGGACCTCGGCTCCGAATCCTGTATTGACGACCATACTTTATTTTCGAGATGAATATGAAGCCCACATTAAGGACAAGAAGTGTCCATCGGGGGTCTGTAAACCTTTGTTTCACTATGAAATTGATGAGGAGGCATGCAACGGCTGTACCCTTTGTGCCAAGCGGTGCCCCGAAGAAGCCATCACCGGTGAAAAGAAAAAACCTCATCAATTAGACTTGGAAAAGTGCATAAAGTGCGGCATTTGTTATGATGCCTGTAAGTTCGATGCGATACTCATCCAATAATCCAACGATACAATAAGGATACAATAAGGTTAAGATACATGATTACATTTAAACTTAACGGTAAAAAAGTTCAGGGAGAAGAAGGGCAGTATATTCTTCACGTTGCTGAAAAATACGGGGTTGAAATTCCGACGTTGTGTCACCATAAAGCGCTCGAACCCGCCGGAATGTGTCGTCTGTGCACCGTGGAGCTTTTTGACGGACGCCGCACGCGTTTCGTAACGGCTTGTAACTATCCCATATGGGAAGGCATGGAGATCAAAACCGACACCGAAACGGTTCACGAGGGCAGAAAGTTGAATGTGGAACTGCTGCTTGCCCGCTGTCCGGATATCCCCGCTATAAGGGAACTTGCTACCCAATACGGTCTCAAAGAATCGCGCTTTAAGATCAAGGACGATACCTGTATCCTTTGTGGGCTGTGTACCCGAATATGTGATAAAATGGGCAACAGTGCCATCAGCCTCACCGGTCGAGGGGTGGAGATGAAAGTGGACACCCCGTTTCATATCCAAACGGATGTATGTATGGCTTGTGGTGCGTGTGCTTTTGTCTGTCCCACGGGGCATATTACCATTGACAAAATTGGAGAAAATATCACCACACATACGGTTAAAAAGATACCTTCCGAATATGATGCCGGTCTTAAAGGCCGAAAACCGATTTATGTTCCATATGCCCAGGCGGTCCCCAATACACCGGCCATTGATCGGACCAAATGCGTCCATTTTAAAACCGATGGATGTAAAATATGCGCTGATTTTTGCCCTGTTGACGCCATTGATCATTCACAAAAAGAGGAAATTATCGAGTTTGACGTGGGGTCCATCGTTTTGGCGCCAGGTTTTGAGGCATTCGATCCCAGCCGCTTTGATACCTATTCCTACAGCAGATTGCCCAATGTTGTCACTTCTTTGGAATTTGAACGGATTCTTTCCGCAACAGGCCCTTTTTCAGGGCATTTGGTCAGACCGTCCGACCATAAGGAACCTAAAAAAATCGGCTGGTTACAATGTGTGGGGTCCAGAGATCTCAACCGTTGTGACAATGCTTACTGTAGCTCGGTGTGCTGTATGTACGCCATCAAGCAGACAGTGATTGCTACAGAGCACAGCAACGAGCCCCTCGATTGCGCGGTTTTTTATATGGATATGCGAACCCACGGCAAAGACTTTGATAAATATTATGAAAATGCCAAAAAAGAAGGGGTCAGATTTGTCCGATCCCGGATTCACTCAATAGATCCGGTGTCCGGCACCGATGATGTATCGGTTCGGTATATCGAGGAAGACGGCACGATCAAAGAGGAAATATTTGACATGTTTGTTCTGTCCGTGGGTCTTGAAATCAATCAGGATGTTGCGGATCTTTCAAAGCGTATCGGCATCGATCTAGATGAATACTTTTTTACGAAAACCGACAGTTTCCATCCCGTAGCGACTTCTGTAGATGGAATTTATGCATGCGGTGCGTTCACCGGTCCCAAGGATATTCCCCAGTCAGTTATGGAAGCCAGCGCATCGGCCTGTGCGGCAACAGAGCATTTGGCATCTGCCCGAAATACCCGAACCAAAACCCTCGAACTGCCTCCAGAAAGAGATGTCAGTGAAGAGTCGCCAAAAATTGGTGTATTTGTATGCAACTGCGGAATTAATATTGGCGGTGTCGTGAACGTATCGGAGGTTGCGAATTACGCTAAAACCTTACCGAATGTGGCCTATGTAGAAGAGAATTTATTTAGTTGCAGTCAGGATACCCAGGATCAGATGTCCGATATCATCGAACAACAAGGTCTCAACCGTGTGGTCGTGGCGGCTTGTTCACCCAAAACCCATGAGCCGCTGTTTCAGGAAACACTGATCAATGCGGGTTTAAACAAGTACCTTTTTGAGATGGCAAATATCAGAAATCATAACTCCTGGGTCCATTCAAATGACCCGCACGCGGCTACCGAAAAAGCCAAAGATCTGGTTCGAATGGCCGTAGCCAAAACCAACCTTTTAGCACCATTGAAGCAGACAGATCTCCCGGTATTCCATTCGGCGATGGTGATCGGCGGCGGGATTGCCGGAATGACAGCCGCTGTTTCACTGGCACATCAGGGATATCCTGTTCATCTTGTTGAAAAGTCAGACACTTTGGGCGGTAATGCTTTGATGCTGGGAAAAACCTATAAAAATGAGGATGTGGGATCTTTTGTTAAAGAGCTCATAAAAGAGGTGGCTTCGGACGAACGAATTACCCTTCATACCGGGACAAGGATCCGTAACGTGGATGGTTTTGTCGGTAATTTTAAAACCGAGCTTCGCAACGAAGACTCAACACAAACCGTCGAACATGGGGTGACGGTTATCGCCACGGGTGCAAAAGAGTACAAACCGAATGAATACCTTTATGGGGAACACAATGCAGTGATGACCCACCTTGAACTCGACGACCTCTTTAACACCAACCATTCAAGAATAGAAAAGGCCGAAAACGTGGTCTTCATTCAGTGTGTCGGGTCCAGGGATGACGAACGCCCTTACTGCTCCAAAGTCTGCTGTACCCATTCCGTTAAGAAGGCTCTTGATTTCAAGAAGAAAAATTCCAATGTGAATGTTTTAATTCTATACCGAGATCTTCGAACATATGGAACAAAAGAGGATATCTACCGAGAGGCAAGGGCTGCCGGTGTGATCTTTTCTTCTTATTCTCTCGATCAAAAGCCTGACGTAAAGCCTGATGGCGATCAGATTATCGTTGAGTTCACAGAACGGATTCTAAACCGTAAAATGGCCGTAAAGGCCGATATTCTTTGTTTGGCATCAGCCATTGTTTCTCACTGGGATCATTCGTTGGCCCAGTTGTTTAAGGTGCCTTTGGATTCTGACGGATGGCTCTTGGAGGCCCATCAAAAATTACGGCCGGTGGATTTTGCCAATGACGGTATTTTTCTGTGCGGTATGGCCCATTACCCGAAACCCATCGAAGAGAGCATTGCCCAGGCACAAGCTGCTGCGGCAAGGGCTGCAACCATACTGGCCTTGGAGAGCATTAAAGTCGGCGGCATCGTTTCAGATATTTGTTCAGAGTTGTGTTCGGGGTGCCTGGGATGTATCAATGTTTGTCCGTATGGTGCCATTGATTTTGACAATGAGAAGTTTGTGGCCGAGGTCAACGCAGCCTTGTGCAAAGGGTGTGGCGCCTGTGCAGCCGTATGCCCTTCAGAAGCACCAACACTGATGGGTTTTAATAACAACCAACTTTACGCTCAGATTAAAAGCGCATTAAGTGCTTAATCCATTGGAAAGGAGAAAAATGTGAACAAGGATAAATATGAGCCTAAAATCATCGCTTTTATGTGTAACTGGTGCGCGTATGGGGCGGCTGATCTGGCAGGTGTAAGTCGGCTGGCATACCCGCCCAATATCCGTCCCATCCGAGTCATGTGTTCTGCCACGGTATCGCCGCACCATATTTTGCGTGCATTTCAAAGCGGAGCCGACGGTGTTTTGGTTGGGGGGTGACATGTCGGCGACTGCCATTACCTGTATGGTAATTACATGACCATTAAACGGATGACGTTTCTTCAGGAACTATTGAGCTTTACGGGATTGGAAGGCCGTTTACATCTGGATTGGATATCTTCGGCGGAAGCCCAGAAGTTTGTGCAGGTGGTCACCAATTTCACGAACAAAATCAAATCACTGGGACCGAGCCCTTTATCAGGCGACTTTGACTTGTCCGCAGTTGTGAGTTTATCGGAAGCAACGCAGGAAACGCTGAGGGTGGAGGGAGGATGATATGCAAGAACAAGTGAGAGAATGGCTTGAACAAGGAAAAGTAGACATATTCTTGGGGTATAAGAATATTCAAGGACATCCCTTGCCATATTGTTACACAAAGGACAATCTGGATGAAACGGGTAATTTGATTGTCGGCAAAGCACGGTATTCGTTGGAAAAGATGGCCACAAAAATTGCTGCCGAACATCCGGAACTAAAAATAGGGCTTTTGGTACGAGATTGCAATCAAAGAGCTTTGAATGTTCTTTATATTTGGAACCAGTTGAGACCGGACAATATTGAGACAATGAGCGTCAATTGCTGTCCCTCCAAACTTAAAGAACATGGAGATTGTTCCTACCTCGAGCCTGAAAAGGCTGCGCCTTTGAAAATGATGATCGGCATAGACAATAACATGGATGTTGAAACAGCTGAGGAATTCAGCCAGGAAGACCGGTATAAACGGTGGATGTATGAGTTTCAAAAATGCCTCAAATGTTACGGATGCCGTGATATCTGTCCGGTTTGTTTTTGCAAGGAATGTAGTCTTGAGCATAAGGACTTGATTGCCACTGGAAGTGTTCCGCCCGAGGTGCCGATTTTCCATCTGGTTCGGGCGGTTCATATGGGGGGACGTTGTATCGACTGCGGCCTGTGTGAGGATGCCTGCCCGGTGGATATTTCCCTGCGCCTGCTTTACCGAAAAGTTAACGACATCGTATCCGATGTATTTGATTATAACACAGGAACCAGTGCAGACCAGTCACCGTTTAACATGCTGGGAGAAGAAGTCAAACTGGAACCGAAGCCAATCTAATAATAGATGATTAAAAGTTGATGATGACACTTTTCAATATTAAATGGAAAATTTCCAATTATATAAGGAGCGATGAATATGGATTTTAATATCATTCCTTCAGTATGTTCATATTGCGGTTGCGGTTGCGGTGTCCTTTTTCAAGTTTTGGACGGCCGGCTAATCGATACTTTGCCGATGAAAACACATCCGGTAAATGAAGGTAAACTGTGTATTAAAGGGTGGAGCCTTCACGAACATGTGGTTAGCGACAAGCGTCTAAAATCTCCGATGATAAGAAAGAATGGTGAATTACAGGAATGCACATGGGACGAAGCCATACAAACAGCGGCCGACAAATTCAAGAGCATCATAAGGGACCATGGGCCGGACAGTATCGGTGTACTGGCTTCAGCAAAAATTACCAATGAGGAGAATTACCTGGTCCAAAAATTTGCCAGAGCAGTGATCGGGACCAATAATGTGGATCACTGCGCCCGGCTCTGACATTCTTCCACAGTGGCAGGTCTTGCCGCAGCATTTGGAAGTGGAGCCATGACCAATTCCATCGCCGAAATTGAGGATTCGGCCTGTATCTTTATCACCGGTTCGAACACATCTGCGTGTCATCCGCTAATCGCCCGGCGTGTCTTCAGGGCCAAGGAAAAAGGCGCTAAACTCATTGTGGCCGATCCCAGATATATCCAGTTGTCCCGTTTTGCAGATGTTGCCGTCACCCAGAGGTTAGGGAGTGATGTGGCAATGCTCAACGGAATGATGCATATCATTCTCAAGAACGGCTGGCATGATAAAAATTACATTGAGAACAGAACTGAAGCATTTGAAGAATTTAAAAACGTCATTGAAGCATATACACCGGATAAGGTTGAAAAAATTACCAGTATTGTACAAAAAGATCTTGAAAAAATGGCGGAACTTTATGCCACAAATTCACCGGCATCCATTCTTTATGCCATGGGGATTACCCAGCACACCACCGGCGTTGATAATGTTAAATCCATCTGCAATCTGGCCATGCTTTGTGGGAATGTGGGTGTAAAAAGCGGTGGAGTCAATCCTTTGAGAGGTCAGAACAATGTTCAGGGTGCCTGTGACATGGGGGGATTGCCCAATGTATTTCCGGCCTACCAGCCGGTGACGGTTGAGGCCAACACTGAAAAATTCACCAATGCTTGGGGAAAACCGCTTTCGGATAAAATCGGCTATACCATTACAGACATGGTTCAGGCCATGATGGATGGTAAATTAAAGGCCCTTTATGTCGTTGGTGAAAATCCGAGAATGAGCGATCCCGATCAAAACCATCTTGACAAGGCCCTTGCAAATCTTGACTTTTTGGTGTGTCAGGATATATTTTTCACTGAAACCGCACAGAAGGCAGATGTGGTTTTTGCCGCGGTTTCGGTGGCCGAAAAGGACGGGACATTTACCAATACGGAAAGACGTTGCATGAAGGTCAATAAAGCCATTGATCCCATGGAAAATACGCTTAACGACTGGGAGATTACCTCTAAATTTTCTACTGCCATGGGATATGAGATGAAGTATGAAGGGCCGGAAGAAATATTCAATGAAATGAAGAAATTAACCCCGAGTTATGGTGGCATGAGCTATGAAAGACTCGGTCTTGACGGACTTCAATGGCCTTGTCCGAGTGCCGAGCATCCAGGAACGCAGTTTTTACATAAGGATCAGTTCACCCGAGGGAAGGGACTTTTTCATACGGTTGAGTATCTCGATCCGGCTGAGATGCCGGATGAAGAATATCCCTTCTGGCTTACCACCGGCAGAATGTTTGCCCATTATCATACCGGCACGATGACGCGAGTCTCTCCGCATCTGGATACCGAGCAAAAAACCGGATATGTAGAGATTAACCCTGAAGACGCCAAAACGCTGGGTGTTAATGAAGGTGAGACGGTACGTCTTGCCACTCGAAGGGGTGAAACGGAAATTCCTGCCAGGATCAGCAAAAAAGTTGTACCTGGCCTGCTTTTCGTGCCGTTTCATTTCGCAGAAAATCCAGCCAATATACTCACCAATTCCGCCTTTGACCCGATTGCCAAAATTCCCGAATATAAGGTCTGTGCGGTAAAAATCGAAAAAGCTGCCTAATGTTAGCGGGCAGTTCTTTTTAAAACGGCCTTTGAAAAATGGTTGATTTTTCAAAGGCCGTTTAATTTAGTCCATTAGAATATTATTATGTTTTTTGTCAAAAAATTAAAAACAATTAAGAAAACTCAATATAGAAGTTGTCAAAAATATGTTCCGATTGAATGAATAACGGTAACGATTTGCCGTAAGCCGCCGGATGATTTCGTTGAGGTAGGGAAGTTGTCTGAGCAAATTAGAGCGCGTTAAATAGAAAATATTCGAAGTCTTT
>JAFDCA010000539.1 GCA_019313025.1 Deltaproteobacteria bacterium | reverse complement strand
GTTGCCTGGGTAACCACACCCAGCCGGATGGCCACAGCTGCATCAGCGGGTAAAGAGACAGGAATAGGCCTCCTATCAGCACCAGAGCGATTTGAAGATAACGCCGCTTGCGCTCTGTCATTGCATTTCTCATTTATCCAGATGTACCGACACCGGGGCTGACTTGGCAATCGTATTATAAACCGGCGAGTATTTTTGGCCCATTCGTACCATTTCTTCCTTCTGTTCATCTGAAACGTCTGCATCGATTTTGAAGAACACTCGAATTTCCTGATACCCTACCGGGACGTCCTCCGATAATCCCAAAAAGCCGCGGAGATCGATGTCACCCTCATATCTGGATTCTACACCTTTTATTTCCATCCCTTTAGCAGATGCATGAGCGACAAGGCTTGTTGTAATACAGCCGGAGAGGGCCACAAGAAGATACTCGACAGGGTTTCTGCCTTCGTTATTTCCCAAAAGAACAGGGGGTTCATCCATATCATAATCTACAGAAGGACGGGAATCATCCTCTTTTAAGGCACCGTAGAAATCTTTGATCGTCCCACGGCAATGCGTTCCGTTGATCCATTTATTGGTTGCTCGAAACTTAAACTTTGCAATATCCGGATTCTCTTTGATGAGATCAATCGTACTAAACAACTGTTCTGTGTTTACCCCATTCAGTAATTGTGTATTTTCTTTTGTTGCTTCCATTTTATTTTTCCTTTTAAGAGATAATTGTTGGTACTATTCCGAAGAGTAACATGGTTGCGAGAACCATGCTTTTCATAATTTGTTTTTTCGTGGGTTTTCTCCTTATATTATGTTGTTGGTGTACGATTTGTAACAAGAATACCCCAAAACCAATTGGAATCTGGGTATTTGCCAGTTCAATTCAATAAATCCAAATTAATGAATTCATTGTTTTGCTATTGACCAAAATTTTATTACCTGCTCTCGATAGGTATCATAATATGTGCATAGGGAGTATCTGGCCACATTATCCATGGCCCCCCATTCAGGTGATCTGTAGAAATGCTCTTCAACATATCCGTGTTGGGAATTAGCATCATAAGGTGGGCACCAAGGCCAGTCACCCAATCCTCTTTTCCTGTTGGTTTAGTAGCGTACGGATCACTGTTGCTCACCGGTGTGTCACCCATAAGCATATAGGCAAAACCGATCTCTGTATAAGTCGGCTTCTCTTTCTTCACGTAAGCATTCAAAAAGTTGAGCCAGGGTTCGTTGACACACCATGGATCATTGCCAGGGGTATCCGGTCTATCGGGTAGGCAGGTCCATCCGTTGTTTCCTTCACGCAACGTTTTAAAATTCCAATCAATAACTTTGGCATTGGCAGATATTGAAGCCGGAGCAGCACTCATTGCACTATTTATCTGGGTGTCCGCAAGGGCATTTCCAGTCATTAATATACCGGCGAAAATAATGGTAAAAAGTTTGAGGTACATGATATCCTCCTAATGTCATAAATGTTGTTAGTTGAGTAGCCATTATTTAGAGTGGGTCTTTTGGTGTTAATGTAGCATATCGCAATTCTATTTTTTAACACTCCCTTTCCACCATTTTACCTGTTCAGGTTTATCATATTTTCCCTTATCGAACCAAATGAATGTCCCATTAAGGTCATCGCCTTTAACAAACCCACTATAGGTGATTCTGCCGTATTTATTACTGTAAATATCTGCGGTAAAAAATATCCTGTCTCCGTCTACTTTGGTTGTATATTCAGCGTCACCAAAACCATATTTTCCACAACCAACTGAGAAAAATTTGCCATTCTCAAATTTGATCTCATCATCTTCAGAACTTTTTTTGCCGATTTCTCCGTTTTTTCCGGCAAAGGTTTTTCCGTCTAATATACCGCCGTAGGCAGGGATGGCCATGACAAAGAAAAATAGTGTGATCCAGAATGTGATAGCATTTCTTTTTAACATAGTTAGCACCTCCTTCCGCTTGCTTTTTTGTGATTTTAAAATTTATTGAATGCCACTAGTGAATTGTCATGTGAAGTTCAGGTGCTGGAGTCGAACTATTCCGATGAATGTGATCAGCAGCAAGAGATAAGAAATCAGTGGGCGTCATGAGAAAGACGGTCACTAAGGGCATATATTAAAATGCTACATTGTGGCAGTTTGTCAAGTGTGTTCCAGAATCTAATTGATTTAGGGAATAATTGATAGGTTCTGAAAAAATATTGAACAATAATGGGAAGGAAATGACAATAGAGATGTTAAGCACTTTGGTATGACCTAGAGATGAGTTCAATATCAGATAGATTGAGATCATCTAAGTATAGAGAAAAGTTATAATATTCTCTAAATTTGCCTTAAATTTGAGAGATCCCTGGCGGTAGATTTGCCAATAAACAGTGACATGCAATTCGCGCGGCAATCATTATAGTCATCGGTCGTGCGACATTTTATGAACCAAATCGCAGCATAAAAGCGAACAGTCGACACATGGCACTGGTGTCACTGGTCTGCCAAAGTACACCACAAAGCGGTTCTGGTTGTGCCAGCCGGTTCAGCTTCCTGCTTGATTATCTCAGCTAAGCGGACAGTTTTGAGCCACTCCTTACCGACAGCAAGATTTATATCGATGCCCAACATGTAACCGGCCTATGCCAGCAGCTTGTTAATTTTTCTTGATCTTCACGGCGACCCTGGTTAGCATACCCATAAATCACATCACTTTTTCGATAAATTAATCTGATAAATCAGTGGAGGTACTTCCAACATGTCGGTGAGCAGAAAACAGATGATTGAGGAACTTAAGTCAATCGAAGAGCCCAAATTGATTCAGGAAGGGGATTCCCAATTCGATAACATCCTTCGGATTGTTTCAAGTCAAGGTGGCTATCGTCTTGAAGCTGATGCTTTTCCCATTGATGGGCCCTTTGAGATTTCCTCAGAC
>JAFDCA010000538.1 GCA_019313025.1 Deltaproteobacteria bacterium | reverse complement strand
TTATCAAAGTATTGCCTATGGACTGATTCTGATTGTTTCTTTAGTGCTGAATCAGAGGATCGGTATTAAAGGAGGGGGTCCGTAATGGCACACCAAGAAAATATAATTGAAATCAGAAACGTTGCAAAACAATTTCCAGGCGTCAGAGCACTTAATGAT
Source organism: Deltaproteobacteria bacterium (assembly GCA_019313025.1). The sequence goes on along the minus strand of JAFDCA010000538.1, from coordinate 2,498 downwards.
GTCAGTCTCGACATCAAAAGAAATGCAGTGCATTGCATCGTTGGCGAAAATGGCGCTGGAAAATCAACCTTAATAAAAATTTTAACCGGTGCTTACGAAAAATCGAGTGGCGAGATCACCTTGAAAGGCAAGCCTTTTTCTCCGCTAAAAGTTCGAGACGCAATGTCCTGTGGAATCAGTGTTCTTTACCAAGAATTAAATGTGGTGGATGAGTTAACGGTTGAAGGCAACTTAACTCTGGGACAAGAAAAACACAAATTCTGGTTTCCTACAAAAGCCGATGACTTAAATAAAGCTGAAGAAATCTTAAAGTCATTTGATGAGTCGATTAAATTAAAAACATTGGTTGGCCACCTCAGCGTCGCTCAAAAACAGGTGATTGAGATTACCAAAGCGCTTTGTGCGGATTGCTCAGTGTTGATAATGGACGAACCCACAGCCGCACTTAGTTTAGCAGAAACCGGCAAACTGTTTAATACCGTTCAACAGTTAAAGAAGACCGGGGTGACGATCATTTATATTACTCATAAATTAAGTGAAATCTTTGAAATTGGTGAATTTGTGAGTGTTTTCAAGGATGGTGAAATGGTTGGTACCAAACCGGTTGCTGGAATGACAGGCACAGATCTTGTAAAAATGATGCTCGGAAAGGTCGTGGCTGAAAGTTATATCCCCAGCAAAGGAGACCGGTCTGAGAAAATCCTGGAAGTAAAAAACGTCAGAACCGCAAAATTAAAAAATATTAGCTTCGAATTATTCAAAGGCGAAATTCTTGGATTTTATGGTCTGGTTGGCGCCGGAAAAACAGAAGTATCTGAGATTCTGTACGGAGGTGAGTATGATGGTGAAGTACGCATTAACGGCAAAATAGCCAATTTCAAAAGTGTCAGAGACGCTGTGAAATCGGGTCTGGCGTTGGTTCCGGAAGAACGCAGAGAAGAAGGAATCTTCGGACTGCTCGGAATTCGAGAGAATATTCCCTTGATGAATTTAAAAAACATCATAAAAAACGGCTTGGTTAATCGGATAAAAGAAAACCAACTGGCGGATCGGTATATTAAAATGTTTTCTATCGCCGCTCGGGACCGAAACCATCAGCTCGCTCTACTAAGCGGCGGCAACCAACAGAAAGTAGTTATTTCCAAGTGTCTGAACAGAGAAAGCGATATTCTTCTGATGGATGAGCCGACACGTGGTGTCGATGTGGGCGCCAAAGTTGAAATTCACAATATTATCAGAGAGTTGGCAAACCAGGGCAAGAGCATTATCGTTTTCTCCTCTGAACTCCAAGAGATTGTAAACCTTTGCGACCGGATCGTTCTGATGTATGACGGATCGGTTCGGAAAACGCTTGATAACGGTGACGATATCAGCATGGATCATATCATGGAAGTCGTTGCAGGAAAGGGGGTGTAACGATTAATAAACAAGGAGACCTATCCGCTTTTTTCAAGAATCAAAACTTTGTTCTGCTTTTGATTCTTGTCGTATTAAATATCTTCTTTGCGGTGATGTCGGAACACTTCTTTCAGTTGAATAATTATTTCAACATGCTGAAACAATCATCAGCGCTGTTAATCACTGCCGCGGCGGCGACAATTTTGATGATGACAGCCAATTTTGATCTATCAACTGGAAGTAACCTGGCATTCAGCGGTGTTTTATACGCTCAACTGGCCTCAAACAATCTTCCTTTAACTCTGGCAGCGACGATAACTTTGGCGGCAGGGACGTGTTTTGGCATTGTCAATGGGATATTAGTGGCGAAATATGACATCTCACCGTTCATCGCAACCCTGGGCATGTTGTTTATTGGAAAGGGATTGGCACTGGTCGTGTGCAACGGACAATCTGTTCGATCAAATCTACCGGATCATTTTATGGCGATGATGTCAGAATCATTTCTAGGACTTCCAATACCAATTATCATGGCCATCGTTGGCGTAATAATTTTCTGGATACTGGCAAACAAATCACTTTTAGGCAAATACGCCATGGTGATCGGAAGTAACAAAAACGCCGCGTTTTTGTCGGGAATTAATGTCGACGCCATCTGCCTTTGGCTGTTTATTCTTGTCGCCGCGCTTGCCTCTTTAGCCGGAATCATGACCGCATCCCGCATTGGAGCGGGTGATCCGCGCATTAATGAGTTCTTTTTTATGGACGTCATTGTGGCCATAATGCTGGGAGGTACGTCCCTGACAGGTGGGAAGGGGACCATTACCGGAACCTTGATCGCAGCCTTGATCGTGATCGTTATCGGTAACGGACTCAGTATGTTGAACGTATTGATTTTCTGGCAAACCGTCATAAAAGGCATCATTCTTATCGTCGCCGTAACTTTCAACGAGAAGATCTTAATCGGAGACCTAGGAAGTAAAACGCCGGAATTAGAAAATGATTTTCGCGGTTATTAGCCCGTTTTTTGATTGACATGTCTCATGAAACCGCTGAATACTGAAATCTATATTTATGGGTCAAAGCTACGATTGACCTTA
>JAFDCA010000537.1 GCA_019313025.1 Deltaproteobacteria bacterium | reverse complement strand
TTTCTTCAAACATTTGCTGGGCTTCCTGAATATCCTCTTTGGTTTAGCCAAAAAGTGCCTCCCAGCCGCGATAGTAATATTCAAGAGCATCCGGGTTTCGAAGAACTTTGCGTATGGTGTGTGCCATTTCCCCGGTCACAAGTTTGATGTCCATGGCTTCGACGATCCTTTCGGTAATTTCATCCTGAACAGCAAAAATATCGTCTATCTTTCTATCATAACGTTCAGCCCAAACCTGGCGACCGGTGGTTGTTTCCAATAGTCTGGCAGTGATCCGGATGCGATCACCTTCTTTTCTGACCCCGCCATCCAAGACGTGACTAACACCAAGTTGACCGCCAAGCTCGCTTATAGAAGGAGCTTTTGATTTGTAGCTGAACATCGAAATTTCACTGATAAGAAACAATCCGGGAATCCTGACCAAAGCAGTCATAATGTCCATGGTCAGACCGTCACTGAAATAATCCTGTTTCGAATCAGCACTGAGATTCGCAAATGGAAGAACTGCAAGTGAAGGCTTATTCGGAAGTGGCAGCGATATCTCTTGATCCGGGACTGCTCCAGTCGCCAGAGTTGGTGCCTTAGTTTTTTTCTCAATCACCTTGTATACTTTCACCGGGATTGAAAAATTCTTAAGTTTTTTTATTCCAACGTCAACAAAACCAATGTTAAGTTTGTTGTGAACTTGGGTGTAGACAAACTCTGAGATGCAGATGCCTCCGGGTTCTGCGAGACCCTCTAAACGAGACGCTATATTTACACCATCACCATATATCACATCCTTATCAATCAGAACCTCGCCCAAATCGATACCGATCCGGAACTGCATCAGCCGATTTTGATCAAGCTTGGTGTTAAATTGTTCAAGAGTTTCCTGAATTTTTACCGCACAATCCACGGCATCGAGTGCGCTTGAAAACTCAGCCAACATATTGTCGCCAACAAAATCTACTACACGACCTCTATTTTCATGCACATGCGTGCTTATCTTATCCCGGTAGGCTGACAGCGTACGAATAGTTGCAATCTCATCCTCGGTCATTAGGCGACTGTAGCCAACGACATCGGCACTGAGAATAGCGACGAGTTTGTGTTGAAAGCCTTCTTTTGGCATGACATTTCCCCACGATTTAAGAATTAATAACGAAGATCGAAGAAACGATTAAGGTGATAACTAAATATTATTAATAACCATAGGTGGTTAGGAGGTCAAGGATAATTGTAAGAGGGTTATAAAACATAAATAAAATTTTGCTTTTAGGGGTTGTGCAACCTTGAGGCACCTCGCCAGACCCTCAAAATATCAATTAAACAAAACCACTAAAATACGCATCACATAAGAAAAGCATAAAATTTTATCATCAATTAACGCTCTTTAATTCATAAGTCTGAGTGAACAATGATAGCCGAAGTGTCCATATCGTGAGTGCGACTGATCTATATCGATATATTTAGGGACTTCATGACTTTTGCTTTTCCACCGGCAATCAGTCCAGTAATTTTCCCATCTTCAAGATTCAGTTTAACAGTAATGACACTTGGTGACGGCAGTTTCATAAAGTGCCCTTGTTCAATTAGGAATACATCCTTTTTTATGCCTATTTTATCATATAGATAACACGCCAACGGGCCTGCGGCCATTCCTGTTGCAGATTCTTCATTGATTCCATACCGAGGTGCAAACATTCTTGTTCCCGCATCTCTTTCGGATAACTTTGTATGTTGAGAAAATATATAATATCCGATTAAATCAAATTCCTCACTTATCTTATGGATTTTTCCCAAATCTGGGTGAGCACTCAAAACTGTTGTTTCATCTTTCAAAGGCACAACCAGAAAAGAATTTCCAGTATTTACAATGAATGGTTTGTAGTTGGATAGAAGGTCGCGAACTGAAATCCCCAAAGAAGAAATAAGGCTCTCCATAAAGTGCGAGCCGATCGCTTAACGTGTTGAAGAAAAGTAAAAAGGACCGTCGATTGAGTATCAGCGGTCCTTTTCTTTCTAAAAGAAATTTTCCACAATAGGCAGAGGCTGTGCTGCCTGAAACATCCTAATATTACAAGGTAAAATAGTATATGTTAAAGAGTTTTCAACACGTTAAGCGATCGGCTCGTCATAGCTGACCTGCCTTTTTGTATTAAGAGTTGCCGAATGTACGCTAACGCTGCAGGATTGGGGTGTACGTTAGTGCAAGCTTGATGGTTTCGTAAAAAGTCTTGAATCGTCCTTTGATGTCACTCCCGCGAAGCATGTACTCGTGGCGGCGGGGAGCGGGAATCCCGTGTTTCCAAATAGTTCTGGATGCCTGCCTTCGATATTTCCATTCAGCTCAGCCGAAAAAGCTGAAAACAAGCAGGGAAAAATAGATCCATCGAAACGTTGGGGTGAGTCCGTTAATCATTTTTTTCGTAAAGGCTGATGCCCTGTGGATATTTAAAAATAGTTGTGAAGATGTCGTCATCGGCGGAAATACACGCATTTTTTAGCAGCCGGTATTTCTCCAGAAGCGCCTTTCCCTCCTTGGACAAACGGCTGCCTTCTTTTCTATCGGTATGCACAATGCGGGTATCCAGATGCTTTTCGGTGGCTTTAATTTTACTCCAGACCGCCTTGTAAGACATCTTCATCACTTTGGCGGTTTGGTTGATCGATCCGGTCTGTTCGATGTTCTTAAGGATTTCCGCCCGACCGTTGCCGATGATAATGTTGTTATGTTCATCAACGATCCACTGGCTGGATCTTAGTTTCAGTTTTGCCATATTTTGATTCAGCCCTCTTTTACGCCAATAAAGCTAATCGTTATAGGTTATTCGAAAATCATAAAAAAACGGAAGAATTCCAATTACTAATAACTGCATAGGTTGAGCGGTTCAGCGTTCAACGTTCCGGATTAAAAAAACACCCAACCAACTCTTATCAAAGGAATCCCATCTTCATCGATTTTCAATGCCTTTTCATCCAATGGGTGATGTCGGGTATTACGGGTCTCAATCAAAACAGTATACAGTTTCAAACAGTTGTAACCTTTGAACCGTGAACCCTGAACCTTGAACCGATCAGTTTAGGAACTATTAACGAATCCCGATTTTTTTTGAAAAATGCGGTACTACGCTCCTTTGCCAAACGGGCAATGCGGATAAACACACTCCTCACAGTCTTTGCATAGCCCCCCATGGCCTAAAAAAGCAAGCTCCGCTTTGCCGATTTTTTCGCCGGCCAGAATCCGGGGCAGCACCAGATCAAGTACCGTGATGCGATGATGCAAGCCGCAGGCCGGCACCCCCAGCAATGGTACTTCCCCAATGTAGGCCATCAGAAACATGGCTCCGGGCAGCACCGCCGATCCATAGGACATCTCTGTCGCACCCGCCAGGCGGATACCTTGGCGGGTGACGTCATCCGGGTCGACGCTCATGCCCCCGCTTAACATCAGCAAATTACAGCCATTCTCCAACTGGTTCTTAATGACGTCGCGAATAATTTCAGGTTTATCCGGGGCAAACGCCGGATTGTTTACCGTGCAGCCCAGGGCGGTCACCTTTTCAGAAAGTATCGGGGCGAAGCGATCCTCGATTAAACCATGATAAACCTCATTGCCGGTAATGATCAATCCCACTTTGGCAGGCAGCAGGGCTTTGACCGCCAGGGTGGCGCCGTTCTGTCGCGCGATGGCTGCCGCCCGTTCAATCGGCGCGCGCTTCATGACCAGGGGTATGGCGCGGGTGGCGGCAACCAATTCGCCTTTTCGGACCAGGGTGTGACTGTGAAGGGTAGCGCACATCACCTCGTCCACCATGTTAAAGGCTGCCAGCGCGGAGGTATTGACCGTAAACAGGCCGTCTCTATCGGCCAACAGCTTTATTTTACCTTCGCGGGGTTCATCCTGCCATACGATGCCATCGCCGGCCAATGCGCCGGCCAGAATGGCCGCCGCCTGATCCTCATGAATTTCGTCATCGGCCAGATCAATCTGGTAGAGGTGATTTTTACCCAATTTTTGAAGATGACACAGATCTTCATTGCAGACCGTATGACCCTTGCGAAAGGCCGGACCCTTGAATTCGCCAGGCCGAATCTCGGTAATATCGTGGGCGAGCTTCGTCCCGACGGCATCTTGCAGTTTAATTTTTTTCAGCATGTTTGAACTCCTTCAGTTTTTGGTCTCCCAGGAATCATTTTATTCATGAAACACCCGAATATTTTTAAATCCCAATACGTTA
>JAFDCA010000536.1 GCA_019313025.1 Deltaproteobacteria bacterium | reverse complement strand
TTATCACCAGTTATGACTAATTATTCTTGGAAAAAATATCCCTGCATATCCAGTTTTTTTACTTTGAACCTATATTTTAATTCTCAAATCCAAATAAAAAAGGCAGGACTTTTTTTAAGCCCTGCCTTTTTGGAATCGGATCTGTGACAGATGATTTCAAATCATGATGTTATGTGTCCTCCTTGGCCCGGTTGTCTGGATATCTCAGAAATGTTTTTTCCGAGGTTTTTAATAGATTCTCAACGGTATGTTGAATCATTTCTATCTGTCGTTTTTCTTCCTCCTTGAAGGTGTAGGTTCTGTAAAGCAATATGGTTGAGCAAACGATGAGGATCATTCCAATAAAGATTAATAATTTTAATTTGATACTTTTCATTTTTCACCTTAAAATTAAAAAGCGGTAAAATCGGGATAGATGAACCTTCATTAAGTATATTAAGTTACAAAATATTCTGATATGGATACCATAGATCAACCAAATTTGCAATCATTTCCGTTTCTTGTGAATGTGAATCGATGTTTTTGTCTTTTTCGGGAACATATCCATCCTGCGAAATGATAAAGAAAGGCAGTTTATCCAAAACCCTTTTATAAGGTTAACGCATCTTGTTGGGAATACAAAAGAATGAAGTTTGAGGAAATCCTGATCGACAATCTTAAATGGCTACCTGGAACACATCTTAATGAAGATGCGGCGTATACGGTTAAACGATATCTTGGGATCTGAGCCAACGTAGACAAAAAAAAGGCAGGGCGCGTTATGCCCTGCCAATATTAGCCCGATAGACTCTAAATCAGAGACTACCAAGCATCTCATACTTTTGGCTTCCCCCAATGCCGTTATTAACTTCGGTGCATTCTAAAGTTATGTATAAAAATATACGTTCGACCGAAGATTAAGATGCACGCACACCGGAGAAGCCATAAATTACCACCCCAAACTTCCTTTTATAGTGTAACCTTTGGAGACTCATAGCCATCACGCGGTTCTTTTTTTAGGTGTTGAAGTTGTGTGGTAATTACTTGCGTCTATTTTTATTTCAACGCCAGTCTTGATTCCGAATTCATGTATAGCAGAAACCATGCCAAATTATACATATAGACATATCTGATATAATCATAGATAGTTACTTTGTCCGATAGTATTATCATTGCCAGACTTTATGAATATTTTTAAACAAATTCTGTGAAATTCATTTCATAATCCTGAAGAGTTTTATGTTTGATTAACTGATAATATTCAGGGCAAGCTGGTTGGTGAGAGATTCTTTGTCAGGGATTTTTAATTGGACATGCTTATCAATGAATTATTCTGAAATGGGAGATGCTTATCAGAAAATGAGCAGGAAAAATTTAGATGCATGTTCTGGTGTGGGCTAAAAGAGGTTAAAGAGATCCGTGTGCGAGATTATGTATACATGTCATCCTGTTATGGAGGGGCATGGGGTGGAGTAGGGGGGTATACCCCCCGTCCTTAATTATTATTTTGACAAGTCTAAAATTCTTGAGACTAAAAATACGTACTTTAACATTGCGACACAAAATGCCACCATGCATTATAGTTTTATTATAAATCTTTCAAAATAACAACAGACTCCCCGTCAGTCACCAATTACCTAAATCTTCCAATATGTAATAATTTGCACAACTCCTGCAATTTGCTTCACTATTGCATAGTTTTGGATACTATCTATTTATTTACCATTTTAAGCGTACCGCGCACACAACTATTTGATAATAAGTTATATTATTTTTGTTATTATTTAACTGTTTTTTATGTGCACGATTTTTGCAGAGGCAATTTATCAGGATCAACACAATCTCATTCTGAACAATTTTGATCGGCTATGAAAAATCCCCCATTGAAAAGAAAAACAGTAATAACACGCGATAATGGATCCGTCTTAGTAGAATTTGTCATTGTCTTCCCCTTACTAATGATACTTATTTTTGGAACCATTGAATTCGGCATTTTGCTTTATAACAAAGCAGTGTTGACAAATGCCAGCCGGGAAGGCGCCAGAGAAGGAGTTGTCTATGTTCATAAATCTGGTGCGGATGATACATTTGATACAGCCGATGATTCATATCATCCAAGCTTGCAGAACATTCGAGACAAAGTTAAAGCGTATGCTCAAACTCACCTAATCACCTTTGGCAATGATATACTAGAAGACAACGATATTATTGTAAATCCCACTGATCCAGAAAATGGGATATCCGGCAAATCACTTACGGTTACAGTATATTACCGATACGATTTTTTGCTGCTCCCTAGTTTTATTGAAAATTTTCGCGGAGGACTTGATTTGGTACAAACAACAATAATGAGATTTGAATGAGACAAATATAATCATATAAAACAGGATTAAAAATAAAACATGTTAACGTTAAAGGATCAAAAAGGAACGGTTATTGTTCTCTTTGCACTAACATTAACAGTGATTTTAGGTTTTACTGCATTGGCGATAGACATCGGTGATCTTTATGTCAGGCGTAACGAGCTGCAAAACGCCGCCGATGCAGCAGCGTTGGCCGGAGCGCTATTGCTGCCAGACACAACCGCTGCTGGATACAGGGCCATTGAAGTGGCCAATAAGAACATGAGCGGCAACGTCCTCAATCCCGGGGACATACGCTTCGGTAAATGGAATTTTATTACGAGGACCTTAGATTCAGGTACCCCCGCAGATGCAATCGAGTGTATAACCCGGCGATCTATAAATCATTATTATGCTGGAGTTTTGGGCGTTAGCCAGAGCGATGTTTCCGCTTTGGCGACTGCCATAGCCATTCAACCACCTGGTACGGGAAACTGCTGGAACAACGGTGTGGAGGCTTGTGGAGAGGTAGGCATGGGGCAGGGTATCCAACTGGACGAATACTGCATATACGGCAAAGAGGGCGTAACGGTCGGACAAGGCCCCCACTTGATAAACGGTTCCCTTCTTGGTGCTCTGAAAGAAGGGAGCATTCTTACGGGTCAAGGCCCTAGATGTGACGCCGGAAGATTGGTGGACTGCCTTTTCTATGGAGCTTTGGATGAGGAGTGTCGTTTGGCGTACAATGTCATGGATCTCATAAACGATATTAAGAGACGCACCTACCGACCCCCGGGATCAAGAATGTGGTAGAGGTTGACAGTCTCCCGAGTAGTCTATCCAATGGGACCGCCTATATCGTCAACGGCAATGTGAACATCGGTCA
>JAFDCA010000535.1 GCA_019313025.1 Deltaproteobacteria bacterium | reverse complement strand
GGAAACGCTGCCACAAATGCCGGCGGCCCATCATGTGTTAAATACGGAACCACAAAAGATTACATCCTTGGTCTTGAAGCGGTACTTCCCTCCGGACAGATGATAAACACCGGTACCCGTACCCGCAAAGGCGTGGTCGGGTACGACCTTACCCAACTTCTCGTCGGTTCTGAAGGAACGCTTGGAATTATCACCGGCTTGATTATAAAACTGATTCCCTATCCGGCTGCCGTCAGTACCATCACCACCGTCTTTTCAGATCTGCCGTCAGCCATGCAGGCCGTAACTCAAATTTTAAACAGAGGACATCTGCCGTCGGCCATTGAGTTTTTGGACGCCAAATGTCTTTTGCTTGTGAAAGATATTTTGCCGTTTCATGTTCCCGGCAAAAAATCCACACTGTTGATTATCGAAGTTGACGGTCACCCTGAGCAGACAAAACACGACATCCAAACCATCGGAAAAATCTTAAATGAGGTTGGTGCAACACAGCTTCTTCCCGCTTTTACTGAAAGGGAACGCGAAGATATATGGCATGTCCGGCGGCAGGTTTCTTCGAGAATTCACGACAATTATGCCCTATACATTCCCGAAGACGTGGTGGTTCCCATAGGGAAAATCCCGGCGTTTGTAGCAGAACTTCCGAGGTTTGAAGCCGAATACGGTTTCGACATCTACGCTTTCGGACATGCAGGTGACGGTAATATCCATCTCAACATTACGGCGCAAAATCGGGACAACCTAAATCGTATAGACATGGGTGTGAAGGCCATACTGGCCCAGGTGATTAAAATGGGCGGTACAATTTCCGGGGAACACGGTATCGGTAAAGCCAAAATACGGTATTTGTCCATGGAGCTTTCGACGGAAAGCATCCGGCTGCAGTCCGAGATCAAAAAGGTTTTTGATCCGAACATGATTCTCAATCCGGGCAAAATTTTTCCGAAAGAGAATTTGAACAACCGCCTACTCTGAAAATCCGTAGTGAAACATTTCGTACTCGGTTTCTCCTCCGAGCAAGGCATCGATCTTGTCTTGAATTTTTTTTCTATCCTCGCTGGCCATCCATTTTTTCCAGTCTTCGGATGAATGCCACGTGCTGATCACCAAATACAAATCAGGCCGATCCATGCTTCTTAAGGTTTCACCGGTAATATAACCGGAATGATTTGTGGCAAGAGATCTTATTTCCCTGAAAAGGGGTATCATCTCTTTGGCTTTGTTTTCCGGCACGATTCGCTTGATGAAAATTTTAACAGCCATTTTGCCCTCCTTTAACGTAAGTTTTCATTGATGCGTTGAATGAAATCGCTGTTCTCATAAAATTTATTGATAAATACCAGAAAAACAAAATATCGTCAAATATTGCAACCCATCGGAAAGAAACAAATCCGGGTTAACCGTGTATTGTGTTTTTCCTCTAAGTGTTGTAGGAAAAGCAGTGTTTGCAATCACTGGGCACTGACCGAAAATCAATAACCCCGAGACCAAAGATAATACTTACAGGAAGGAGTGCAAGAAAAAATGTTTAACGAAAAGGGCTGCCTGGAAAACCTGAAACACATTGTATCTGAATATACCGATGATGAGAACATAAAAAATCTGTCTTTGGACGAACTCCGATCAAGCTATACAAAAATCGCCGATAATAATTATTGTATATCTGTTTCTAACCACCTTAAATATAAAAACATGCTCTGGAATATTAATAATTTACAACCTCAAATCCGGTCAAGATTTCAGACAGAACTTTTTAATACATGGCATTCCATCTACATAAAAGCAGCAAAGGCCGATCCAGCAGAAGATCACCCGGAAATTAAAAAACATGAATCAGCTCCCGATGTGGAAGTCGAAAAAGACATTAAAATCGTTGCAAAAGAACCAACATCCGTCACGACGGAGCAACGACCCATTAATAGCGAAAAACAAAAACGAGTGGCATCACGTGAAGATACGGATCTAAGCCGTGAAGTGAAGTCGGTGGAAAAACAGTCCCCTATAACCGTTCCAAAGGCTTCAGTTTATAATTTTGAAAACGACTGGTTTGATAAACTCCTCGATTTTTTTGCAGCCATTGTCAGCGGTGTATCGAGAATAGTGGGTCTTTAGCTTTCATTACCGGCTTGTCTGTGTAGCTCGCCCTCCTCAGTCTTTGCAAGACAATGCGCCTTTTAAAAAGGTCGCCACCGACTCAACTACGATATCGTGAAAGTCGGGTTCAAAAGCATGGATCTGGGCTTTTTTTAGCATCTTGCGGATGTGCTCCGGGCTTGAAGTGATTTGCCATAAGCCAAAAATCAAAGCATATATACGCATATGAATTTGAATCGCCTGGTTAAGCGTTACACCGGAAAAGTTTTGACAGGTTAATTGGCCGCAACGTTCCAATAACTGTGCGATTTGCATTTTATTTTCGAGAATAATCTTTTCATCCGTATTTTCCTCCAAAACCCCTCTTACCAGGCTTCCCATTTTCAAAAGTAATGGATTTTTGATGACATAATCGGTATAAATCTCGGCAAACTCAACTTCTGAAATGTTTCCTGAACACTTATCCAGTTTATCGGCCACCGTTTGGTGCCACTCCTGAAGCTTATGTATATGCAGTTGAAGAAAAATTTCTTCCTTGGTTTTAAAATACAAATAAAAGGTGCCTTTGGATAGCCCTGATTTTTGAGCAATCATGGACACAGTGGGCAATTGGCCATCAGTTTTTTTGAAAAGATTCCAAGCGGTTTTTAAAATCTTTTCTTTTCGTTTTTTCTTGTCTTTTTCACTGATTGCCCGTTTTTTTATGGCCATCTGGTATATTTCCTTTCGACTTTATTTACAACTCAGGGAGCGGGGGATGTTGTTTGTTCAATCGCTCCATGGATAATGCCTTTTTAAACGAAACCCTCCGACCCTTCAATTTTAAATAATACGTAGACTCTTTTTATAACAATTTTTTGATGAAAAAGCAAAAAAAATGACCGTCGGTCATTTTTTCTACTTGACAACTGACCACTGGTCACTTATATTGCCATTAAATGACCATTGGTCAGTTTTTTTGGTCTTCGAATGAATTATGATACTGCAAACTTTCAGAAAAAACTAACTGCGATTCAATCGTAAAAACAAAGGAGGCAACCATGAGAAAAAAAGCTTTAATTATCCCAATTGCAATTGTTGTTCTATTGACGTTTGGTGTCGCCACATCTGCCCACGCTTTTGTCGATCCAATTTCACTATCGGTTATCATTGGTGCCAGTTTTTTTACCTTGGTTACAGCGAACGAGGTCATCAAACGCGGTACCACCAAGCCGGTACAGGAGCAGGCCAATGCACCGGAATTAAAACAAAAGGTCGATGATTCATCCAAAATATCTAAAGTGGTTACAACGCAGTCCGATGATTTCGAAAAATAAACTGCTCCGCGGCTAGCCGCGGAGCATCAGTATTTTTGGAAGCGCGTCAAACTTTCTTGATGAGTGGTTTATATTCATCTGTCGCGACCTAAAAGTGCATCAGACGAAATTTTATATGTCAGCATCCTAAAGAATTTTTCGTTGTGTGCTCAAAGCTTCTTTATCCACGAATTTGCCCATAACATAAAGCCTGATTTTTTTGCTTCTAGGGAATTCCTTCTTTAAAAGGGTTTTGAGCAACTTTTTCAGCTTGTCGGACGTTATTAAAAATCTATTTTTAAAATAACCGTCTTCAATAACCAAAAGTGCCTTTTCATCTATTTTAACGATGATGACCGTTCTATTTCGCTTATACGTCTTTAAATCTATATAGTGTCCCAAAGGGAGCTTTTCTAATCTTTCACAAACAGCATCAATGATCTTTGTTTTGTCAATCATCCGGTGTGTTTAAATTTTTCACTTTTATCATTATTCACTTTCTGCAAGTACATTCGCAAAGAATCTGCTTATCGCAGAATAGCACTCATCCGGTGTCTCTACCATTGGCCAGTGACCGGCGCCCGTATATTGTCTATTTGGTATATTGTATTTAACAATGAATTCCTGAGTCTCCTCCGGCGTGGTCTCCACACTCCAGTAGTAAGTCTTTTGGCACGTTAATGAAACAAAATCAAACCCGTGAGTCCCCAATTCACCAAGGCGGGCTGAAGACCGCCCCCACGCCATCATTGCCTCAGGGTCAGCGAACCGAACGCTGGCCAAGTACCTCTGATATACATCACTGTTTGGAGCTCGTTTGTAAATCAGATCGAGGAAGTATCGGTGGAATGCATCGGCCTGGCGGAACTCGGCGGCTTGCGCTGAAAAATATCCGTCTGAACGCGTCAGATTGCCTTCGATACTAAAAATCCCCTTCACCGCTTCAGCCATTTTTTGTGCGATTCGGGTGGCGATCACCGAGCCGAGGGAATGGCCAACCAGCAGGATGGCCATGTTGGGGGAGAGCACACTGATCAGAGATAGGATAACCTCGGTCGCATCTTCCAGAGACATCCTTTCGGGCTGAGGTGGGCTAACACCAAAACCGGGCATGTCCGGCACAAAGAGGCTGTAGGATTCGATCAGCTTACTAAAGAATGCTTCCTTAAAACTTAAGCTTGACTCTCCAAACCCGTGAAAGAACCAGATGTGTGCCAAGCTTTCCGAGTCTCTATATGTGTTCGAAGGAATACACCTTTCCGGACCATCGGCTTGTACCTCAATGAGTCCTCCTTATCCTCAAAGTATATCGTTGCCTAAGTTCCCTTCACCTTGCTCCCGATGCGTCGTCCAATGTTTCGGGCAAACCCAAAGCGAGCAGGGAAATGGTTTCGATGTCACAACTTTTTAAATTGCTTTAAGGCTGCAAATACATATCGTAGGACAAAACGATGGCAGCTAATCTTTATCCATTAAAGCTGCCACTCCTTTCCGAAGTATGAGATAAAAAAAACAGACCTCTTAGGCAGCCTTTGAAAATACTTTGGACGTGCCAGCCGTTGGAAGTGGCGTCGGCCATTTAACTGGCGGAGCAGCGGTCGACAGTCCTCGAGTTAGCCAACCGGAGCGGGAAGCCGTTAACAGTCCCCAAAGCGATATCCAACTTAAACAGAACAGCCAGTAAAAAGCATAGGGGATCG
>JAFDCA010000534.1 GCA_019313025.1 Deltaproteobacteria bacterium | reverse complement strand
AGATCCGAGGCCTCATCGGACCCAACGGAGCAGGTAAAACAACGATATTTAACCTCATCACCGGTATTTATGAACCCACTGAAGGTGACATCTATCTAGAAGGTAAAAGAATTAACGGCCTTGCGCCTCACCGTATCGACGGAATGGGCATCGGCAGAACGTTTCAAAATCTTCAACTCTGGCGGCATATGACCGTCCTTGAGCATGTAAAGATGGCTTGCTATTCTAAGATAACCTATGGTCTGATCGGGGCTTTTTTCGGCACACCCAAGCGGCAAAAGGAAGAAGAAAAGATTGAGGCAAAAGCCCACGACCTTTTGAAAATTGTCGGTGTCGACCATATTGCAGATCAGGTTGTCATTAATTTGCCTTATGGTGATCAGCGAAGGGTTGAGATGGCCAGGGCCCTGGCCATAGAACCCAAAATACTGTTTTTGGATGAACCCACCGCCGGTATGAATCCGGAAGAATTGATTCAGATGATGGAGATTATCAGGCATGTGCATCGAGAACTGGGTCTGGCCATTTTCCTTATTGAACACAGATTGAAAATGGTTATGGAGCTGTGCGAAATCATCCAGACCCTTGACTTTGGCCGGGTTATTGCCGAGGGCACACCAGAAGAAATTCAAAACGACCCCAAGGTCATTGATGCTTATCTGGGCAAAGAGGTGGTGGTCTAATGTTGCTATCCGTGGAAAACCTTCGTGTTTCATACGGAAATATTCGAGCGCTTCACGGCATAAACTTTCAAATCGATGATGGTGAAATTGTGTGCATTATCGGTGCCAACGGCGCCGGCAAGAGTACAACGTTGAGAGCCGTTTCAAGATTGGTTCCGGTGGAAAAAGATACAAAGATGACCTTTATGGGAAACGACTTGCTTAAATACCCGGCGGACAAAGTGGTGAGCAAGTTCGGAATTTCTCATGTTCCGGAAGGGCGACGGTTGTTCGGAAACCTGACGATTATGGAAAATCTCCATTTGGCCACCTTTGCCAGAAAAGACAGTGGAAAGATCCAGGAGGACCTTGAGAGAGTATTCAGTATTTTTCCACGGCTTGAAGAGCGCAAAACCCAGAAATCAGGAACACTTAGCGGCGGGGAGCAACAGATGCTTGCCATCGGAAGGGCCTTTATGAGCGGAAGAAGAATCATGCTCTTGGACGAACCTTCAATGGGTCTTGCGCCGCTGCTGATGATGAATGTTTTTGGTGCACTCAAACAACTCAACGAGGAAGGAACCACCATTTTGCTCGTTGAACAAAATGCACGAATGGCGCTTCAATTTGCACAGCGCGGTTATGTACTCGAAAACGGCAATCTGGTCTTGGAAGGAAGTTCTGAGGAGCTGCTTGCGAATCCCGAAGTCAAGCAGGCCTACCTTGGCGGCTAATATCCCATGTTGAATTTTCGTAACACTTTAGCCCTTTGAAAACATTACCACTTCATGTATAATTAAATTTTTGCTGAAAGAACTCATGAATAAGG
This sequence comes from Deltaproteobacteria bacterium, assembly GCA_019313025.1. The sequence continues at coordinate 1,702 of JAFDCA010000534.1, read as the reverse complement.
GTTCGTAATGAAAGAACCTGCTCAGGGCTGTTCATAAATGTCTCTGATTTAATAGGGAGTCTTATCCATAAAGTTAATCGCTTATGGTTCTTTCAAAACGACCCCTAATCCACTCAGACAGCTTCCAGCCAAAAATTTAATCATACATGAAGCTCCTCTGAAATCGATTTGTTTCAAAGGACTAAGCTATTATGAGTTTTCAAATATTTTTATCCTGTACCTTGATCATTTAAAGCTGATGATTTGTATAATAGTCTATTATTTTTAATTTTCAATCTTCAATTAAAAATTATCAAAAAAATTAGACCTTTGATAAATGTGTATTTTTTTCAATGCCGAGGACAATTCTGCAGGATAGCAGAATTGGACAGCTTTCAAGCTGCCCGAAAGGGTGAGGGGCATGGACGCCCCGAGTCAACGCGAAAATTTTAACCACAGGCATATAATTAATATTCCGAGGATTAAAATTTTTGCCTGTCGGAACGTAGTGTAGATCCCGATTATCGGGGACGCCGGGATTGGGCAAAAGGAGGCTTTTAGCAAAGGTCTCAGACAGGGGGACGTTATGACACGTGTAGGTATTATAGGCGCAACCGGCTATGCCGGTGCCGAGCTAGTACGGATACTTTGCGATCATCCTAACATCGAGCTGACTATCCTAACGTCTCGCCAGTATGCCGGTGTAAAGTTTGACCAGATATTTCCTTCGATGACAGGTCATGTCAATCTGGTGTGCGAACCTTTGTCAGTAGATCGCGTTTGTGACAGCGCGGATGTTGTATTTTCCGCGTTACCCCACAAGATCCCTATGGAGATTGTGCCCAAGTTTGTTCAGCGAGACAAAAAAGTCATTGACCTTTCGGCGGACTTCAGATTCAAGAATTTTGCAACATATGAAACGAATTATCAGCAGCATACGGCAAAAGACTTGTTGGAAAAATCAGTTTACGGGCTTTGCGAGATTTATTTTGACAAAATAAAAAATGCTGTTTTGGTGGGTGTTCCCGGATGTTATCCCACCAGTGTGCTTTTGCCATTATTGCCGTTGTTGAAGTACAAATTAATTGAGTCCCATGCTGTTGTTGCCGATTCAAAATCCGGCGTCACCGGGGCGGGCCGCAGTTTGTCTTTGACCACCCACTTTTGTGAGGTAAACGAGTCGTTTAAGGCGTATAAAGTAGCAGAACACCGGCACAACCCCGAAATGGAGGAGGTGTTGACCAATGAAACCGGCCGGCCCGTGCATCTCACGTTTGTCCCGCACCTTGTTCCCATGTCCCGGGGAATACTCACAACCCTATATACGACGCCTGTAAAAAATATTGGTTACAAAGAAATTGAAAACTGTCTCAGCACATTTTATTCTGGGCGTCCGTTTGTTCGAATCTGTCAAGGAAACCGGTTACCCGACACACGGAATGTCCGTGGCACCAATTATTGCGACATCGGATTTAAGTTGGATGAACGGAACAATCGTCTAATCCTGATTTCGGCCATTGACAACCTGATAAAAGGTGCGGCGGGGCAGGCCGTACAAAACATGAACATCATGCTCGGCTTTGATGAAACCGCGGGGCTTAAGGTAATTCCTTTCCCTGTTTAGTTTAGCATCCATCCATAATTGGTCTTTTTGCCCAATTTCTGCGTTAGGGTCAATAAATAATCACAGGAATATTAATTGTTAGCCTGTGGTAATTTTTTT
>JAFDCA010000533.1 GCA_019313025.1 Deltaproteobacteria bacterium | reverse complement strand
TATAAAAAGATGCAGGTGATAAAGAATAGCCAAGCGTCTGCAACCGCTGGTTTCTGGGCATGTTTTTCCAATTGGTAAAAAAATAAGAAAAATAAGGGACAGGTAAATTATACTTGACACCGGTAGCTGTTTAAGGTAAAAACGCAGCAGAACTGATGCTTAGAAAACTTGATCAAGGGGGATAAATTATGCCCAGAATACCAAGGATGGTTGTTGACGATGAGACGACGGTATATCACGTAATGTCCCGGACAGCGCTTGATGGCTTCGTAATAGGCGATATTGAAAAGGATTTCATGCTAAACTTGATTAAGCGTTATTCTGCGCTGTATTTTGTTGAAATCTTAGGATTTTGCCTTATGGGAAACCACTTCCATATTCTGGTTAAGATGTTTCCCGAATACAAATTTACCGATGAAGAGATAAAAAAACGCTATGTGGGCTTTTATGGTGACGACCGTATATTCGCAGATGGGCTAATACCAGCCTTAAGGGCGAAATTATCAAGCCTTTCTGAATTTGTCCGCGAAATAAAAGTCGGCTTTGCCAGGTATTACAACAAAAAGCATAACCGGCGAGGCTATTTTTGGGGCGACCGGTTTAAAAGTGTGATTGTCGATAAAGGAGAGACCCTGGTTAACTGCCTGGCCTACATAGATTTAAATCCCTTGCGCGCCGGCATTGTAAACCGGCCGGAGGAATATCGCTGGAATTCACTCGGCTATCATGTACAGACAAACAACCGGGATAACTTTCTATCCACTGACTTCGGCTTAAAAGAATTCAATGTCAAAAGCAAAAAAGAGCGTGTCACTCGTTATCGGCGTTATGTTTATGAAGCCGGATCGGTGAACCAGCCCGTGAAAGGGAGCGCCAAGGTCATTGAGGATAAGGTTCTCGAAAAGGAGCGCAGCAGAGCGTTTGAACTCAGCAAAAGCGATCGTTTCAGATACCGTACGCGCTATTTTACGGATTCAGGCATCATCGGAACAAAGGAATTTGTATCTGCCAAATACCAGCGGTTTAAACATTTATTTAATTCAAAGCACGAAAAAAAGCCCAAAGCGATCAAGGGCTTGGATGGAATATATTCCTTGAAGCGACTGTCTGAAGTCATATGAAAAAGGGCAACATATCATCCGTATCAACAATCACTGTCGAATAAAGGAAACTGGGGGAAGTTGGTGTGTAAAAACCCAGAATATTGGCTGGTCTCCTTTCATCAATGAGCACGAAAGCTCGCGACATTCCTTCTTCAAATGATGCGTTTAAGCTCAAAAACCGGACTGTTGTTAAGCTTTTTTTAATTTGTTAAAATTTTCACAAATTGTATGAAAGGTATTGACTTTAGCAATATCATTAATGTAAAAATGTTATATGGAAATTAGAGAATTTGAATGGAGTGACAGAAATATTGAACATATTGCCAGGCATAATGTCTCGCCAGATGAAGTAGAAGATGTGGCGTTTGACGATGAACCTTGGATAAGAAAGGGGAGGAAGGGAGCTCGGTATATGCTTGGCTATACAATTGGTGGCCGTTATCTATTCATTGTATATGGCTTGAAAAGTAAAGGAATTGCCAGAGTTATCACGGCAATGGATATGGATGAAAAAACAAGAAAACTCTATAAAAAAAGAGGAAAATGACAAATAATGAAATTACCTGATTTTAAAACAGAAGAAGAGGAACGAAAGTTTTGGGAAAAGCATTCAATAAGTAATTATTGGGAGGACCTTATAGAGGCCGAAGATACATTCAAAAGACCGAAATTAAAACCTGTGACTATAAAATTTGATCCGCTAATTCTAAAAAAAATTAAGATGCTCGCAAAAAAAAGAGGTATCTCTTATAACGCCTATATAAGATATCTACTTGCAAAGAGCATTGAAGCCGAGATGATTCACAAATCATTACGGTGATGGGTTGTTGGGGACAGAAACGCCCAGGATGAATGGGATTCTTATGTTTATGATTGCGTCAATCAGAATCTAAGGCGTCAGATGCCCTAACGCATAGGCAACTATAGCGAAACGACACCTTTCTTTTATCTGTGGCAATCTCGACAATCGCTAAACTTAGATTCAATTTGAGCAGGAATTTCAAAAGGCTGTTAAGATTTAAGTATTTTTAGCAGCTTTTTTTGTTTTCCGGCATCGGTCTCACGTTGATTCTGCCGGGTATTTATAGATTGCTTTGCCTTGATCAGGATCCAATTTCCTCCTTATTCTGCGGGTCCTCCTTTTGGTGGGGTCAAATTCGCGAGATAAAAAATGTTAAAACAGGACTTGAAATGTACGGAAATGTGCCGTACAATAGAACATTAATTTTAAAGGAGATTTGATCATGTTGGCGGACAAAACACATAGCGCTGACTCGACCGGCCGACGTAAAAAGAGTCGCCTGGAGGCGCGAATCAGCAGCGAGGATAAGGAGCTGCTCAAAAGGGCCGCTGATCTACAGGGGTGCTCACTGACGGAATTTGTTGTGCGCAGTGCGCAGGAAGCGGCGAGAAAAGCGGTAAAGGAACATCAAATGATGTTCCTGACTTCCCGTGATACGGAGGTCTTCGTCAAAGCGCTTCTGAAGCCCCCGGCGCCGAGTAAAAAATTAAAGCGTGCGGCAAATCGTTACAAGAAAATTATGGGTGAATAAGTGACCGAAAAAGAAGGTGCTGGCCGTCAATCTCCAAAGATAGAGCCACTTGGTAAAAAGCACGATCGAGTGGTTTTTTCTTGTGGAGATGATTCCTTAGACACATATCTAAAAAAAAGGGCCTCTCAGGAGACAAAAAAGAAGATTGCTACGACGTTTGTGATTGCCGATAGATTGACAG
>JAFDCA010000532.1 GCA_019313025.1 Deltaproteobacteria bacterium | reverse complement strand
TAATTATCAATATGTAGGATGTATAAAAAATGATTTTGAGGCAAACTGTCATAAAAAGTTGATGAGCGCTTCTTCTGAGATATCATAATATGATATCTAAATAATGTCAGATTTAATTTGAATTAATACTTTAAGATATAAAATAGAGTTTCAGCTTTTACTATTTTAAATGACATCGCACGAATATTCGTCCTCGGTTTAACAAATGATAAATAGGCACTATTGAAAACCTCAAGGTTTTACTGTGGTGGAAAATTGACCTTCTTTCTGGTTGATGATTCCCCTTTCTAAGAAACTTTCTATGATCTGCCGGTATTTTGTTTCATAGGCTTTGTCAAAATAAAGATCCACGGTCTCTTTAAACCACCAGGTTCTCATTAAATGATCAAAAAATGTATCTGCCGGAACGGTTTTTTGCATCATCAAGGTATAGATTGTGATTTTTTTCAAAAGATCGGTTCCAATACGTTCCGGGTGCTTTAAGTACAGGTCGATTTTGTTTTTGCATAAAGAAACAGCCTCTTTAAATCGGGTAAACGGTTTGCCATGTCCGGGATAAACCCGCTGGACATCCAGTGATTCGATCTTTTCCAAGGATTCCTTCAGGGAAAACAGGGCACGGCTGCCTTCGATGCGAATGGTCATCACCGGCAGATCGTTTTGCCAGAGGGTGTCTGAAGATAAAAGAACTTTTTCCTTTGGATGGTAAAGTACAATGCCGTCGGCTGAATGTCCGGGAGTGTAGATGACCAGAAACTCATGGGGTCCCACGGCAATGGTGTCCCCATCTTCAAGGGCATGGGTGCAGTTGAAGAAGTCAGCCTTTTGATTGTAGTATGTCCACCAGGTAGACCAGTCATCTTTGGCATCGATAAAGTGTTTTCCGATACGATGCATGGCGATGTCGCAATCGGATCGTTGTTGAATGATTCGGTTGCCGCCGATATGGTCACAATGACAATGGGTGCTGATGATCTGCCGGACGTCTTCAAGGTTGATACCCAGTGACGTGATCATCTTTTCGGTGGTGGCGAAATCGGAAACATATCCGGTGTCGATGAGCACGGAATTTTTAGCGCGATACACAAAATGATTGGCGTTGAGATATCCCCGTTCGATAAAAAAAAGATCTTTGATGATCTCCTGAACCGATATGCATCCTCCTGGTAATGACAATTCCAATTTTTTCAAAAGGTCTCATTTTGAATATTTTATGGTTAACGCTGCTACAATCCCCCATATCAGATTAAAAAAAGTGACAAACACCGGTGTGTACATGCCGAGATCCATTCCAAAATAACCTTTTCCGGCTTTTAGCGGAAATATCACCAAAAGCTGGACAAGGGTGGGGAAAATACTGATTACCGCGCCTTTGGTAATGGGTTTGGCACTCAAAAAAGGCAGCACAAATAACAACCCCCAGATTCCTCCCCACACGATCCTCGGGTATAACCAGGCAAGTTTCAACGCCGGTGCCATGGCCACTCCAAATTGTTTTGTGATTCCGTATTCACCAAACGCCCATACCGCAAAGCTGTTTGCCAAGGCACCCAGGCATCCGGCTGCAAAGCAGATAAGCAGTTTTTTCATATTGTCCTCCTGATTTTTTCAGTATCAATCCAAGGTTGGGGAATCTATATATTGTTCAAATATCCGTTTACCGGACAGGTGTTTTCACCTTATTGACATCAATTTATATAAATGATAGAAATCATATTGAAAACTGTCAATACGCAATCTTATCTTTGTAACATTTATATCATATTTTAACCTTTTTAACCCAATACCTCAAAGGGTCGAAAGTCGAGGATATTCCCTATTGAAATAGGTGCATCATTTCACAGGGGCATATATTTTAATAACGGTATCTTCGTTTCATTATCATATGGCAACTTGTATGACGTTTGTTTCGTACAACGGAATCTTTGCCACCTGCCACGGATACACATGTTAACCGATAATTTTAAATCTTTCTATAATTGAGGATTCGAAAAATATGTAGTATATTCATAATTCACAGGTGAATAACGGCTTCATCCAGCCGAACCCTGGGCGTAGGTCGATTGAGGCTTAAGATGAAGAAAGGTGAAATTACCGTGGATCTTTGAAAGGAGAAATATAATGAATTATCGAGTCCTTATTTTCGATGATCAAACAGAAATCCGGCAAATATTGTGGTCTTTATTTGACAGCCGAGGATATGAGGTATTTACTTTTCCACACCCGGGTTTGTGTCCACTTTCTGAGGCGCATAAGTGCCTCTGTTTAAAAGATCAAGCTTGCTCTGATGTCATTATATCAGACGTAGAGATGCCTTTTAAAAGCGGATTTGATTTTATTGAAGAACAAATTAGAAAAGGATGTAGATGTAACCATATTGCATTAATGTCCGGAACTTTCACCAAGGAGCACTTTGATAAAGCTAAGTCGTTGGGCATAAAGATATTCAAGAAACCGTTCCGACTTTCGGAAATGAAAAATTGGCTCGATCAAATTGAAAAGGATAT
>JAFDCA010000531.1 GCA_019313025.1 Deltaproteobacteria bacterium | reverse complement strand
TATCCCTTGTGTCTGAACCATAAGTAGAAATCCGCTGTGAACGTTTCGTTTCTCGGATTGATGTTACTGATCTCGTTGATGTCTATTCCCGTATATACTACCATGGTCCGGTACACAAAGCGATTATCAATGGGGATGATATTCCCCTCTTCAAGCTCCTTCTGAAAATTGACGATTGTATCCAGATTTACTATCGGACCAAGCTGAGTGGGTGCCGAGATCAACCTTCCGTGGGAGTATACACCGATAGGGAACGGCTTTACGACATCGCCGTGCTCGTCAAAAAAAATACGTCCTGTAATTCCCTTGTGTGCGGTTTCAATGTATCTGAAACTACTCAACTGGTTGCGGATATTCTTTCGGCTTTGCGCCAAATCGATCTCGATTTTTGCCTTCCTTATTGCTTCCACGGCTATTGCCGCCGCATCAAAATGCGTGGCAGCCATATCATCGGGTTTCTTGCCGAAGCGTCGTCTGAATGTTTTGCTGAATTGTCGTGCTTTGCGGTTGCTGATATCGCTGATGAAAAATGTAGCTGCGTAAATACCATCCGTATAATGCCCGGGACTTTTCGTTTCTGAAGGCATCTTTACAAATTGTCTTTGGAAAGATTCCGACCCGATGGCATCTCCACCCATAATCGCAAGGTCGATGCCTGCATCTCGAATCGATCTGACCAGCTTGGCGGCTTCATGGTCCTGAAGCGCAACAAACAGGGCCCCAGGATTTGGATCAAGCTGCAGCTCATGGGTAATCGTACCGAATATCCGGTCCACATCATCGATCTCCGAATCGACGCTCCAAATGTTCTTGATATGAAGCCCGGAATCTCGGGAGGCCCGCTCAAAGGAACGTTGGAGGGTCGTGCCGTATGCATCCTGTTCAAAAACGATGTTTACCGTGTTCTGTTTAAGTATCCTATGGGTATAAATTGCAGAAAATCTTCCCTGAAAATTAGTGTCCGGAACAACGCGAAAGTACCAATCGTTTCCCTCGGTCACCTCCGGAGCTGTCGCACTTGCTGTTACCGCGGGGATGCCATATTCCTTATAGATCTTACCGCCCTCCAGTGATATCGAGCTGTAATAATGACCGATCACAATCAAGGTGTTGCTGTCTTTGGCAATTTCCATGGCCTTATTTCGAGCCATCACTTTATTATTTTGGTCGTCGTACGCAATGACTTCAAGTTTCCTGCCGTTAATCCCTCCGCTCGTATTGACTTCATTCACATACAAATTCACCCCGTCTAGCATTGCTTGGCCAGTTTCGTGGTCTTTCCCGGACATGGGGCCGATGACAGCTATCTGAAGCGTGTCACTGTTGGCGATGCAAATGGGCACAAAACAAAGCATCAGCATTCCGGTGGCGCTCCCTAACATTATTGCCAGAACAATGAGCCCCTTTAATCTCAAGGACGTACTGATGTCGGCGAAGAAAAACGTGAAACCTGTATAGCAATAATTAAAAATGCGCATGATAATGGTAAAAATTTTAGTGATCCTGTTCGGATTGGTGGTTAATAAGACCCAAACCATTTATTGAAAATTTTGTCGTACTGACCGGTTTTATGCATCTTCAATAGAGCCCGGTTGACCGGTTCGCGGAGTGTGCTTCCCTGGGGAAATAAAAATCCGTAATATTGTAGATCAAAAAGATTGCCGACGACCGCCACTTTTCCCGCCGCTTCATTATGGGCATAATAAAGAATTGTGGGAGAATCGAAAACAACTGCATCGACTTTATGCTGTAAAAGCTTTTCAATGGCTTTATCTATCACTTTAACGGGGACAACGATTGCACCGAGATCATTAAGGGCATCGATACTGGTTGTGCCCTCAACAGTTGCAACAATTTTGTTGCGAAGATCATGTTCGTCAGTGATATCGGCGTGCAGCTTTTTCAAAGTAATTGCCGACGTTAATTGAGCGACAGCCCACCCGAAAAAGCCGATTCCGATCAGCATAACAAGAAACGCCATAACCCGGCCAACCCACTTGCGGGGTACGATGTCCCCATATCCCACAGTAGTCATAGTCACCATGACATACCAGAATGATTGAAATATGCCGGGAAAATAGTTCGCGCTGATAAGGTGCTTGCCCTTTTCAACCCACCAGAATACATGACCGCAAACAATGATGAAAAGGCTAAGATAGGCCATCGCTTTCATCACAAGTGGTGAAAAAAGGGATTTAACAGGTTCGATCAGACTGAACGCTTTTTTATTCGATACCAGGATTCGTAACCCGGAATCTAAAGTGTGGTGGGAAAAATCTACGAGTTTTTCCCTTTCGTGGGTAATTGTAATGCAGGAGAACCCCACATGGGCCTTTCCTTCGATCAAATCCTTAAAAATTCCGTCCATATTGGTTTCATAATAGGCAATTTCTAGTCCCAGATCTTTTGAGATTTCCTCCCAAAGTTCAATCTCAAAACCCGTATACACCTCATCTGATTTCATGACACATGGGGCCATCACTTCGATGGCTACAAGAAGAGGCTTTTCTTGAGGGCGAACACTGTCGGCAGGAATTAAAACGAGAACACAGAGAAATATCAGAATGGATACAGGGCTTTTCGATATTTTTCTGCCGCTTCTCATATGATAAGACTCCTGGCTATAAACATCGAACAGTGTCCAAATTCTCAAAAAGCGGATAGGGATTTCTTGGCATGCGGGGCAGCAGAGAGCATGTTCGGTCAGCGCCCTCTGCTGCGATTTATATTGGAATTCATCCAAACTTATCTAACATGTTTAAACCAATCGGTATTGATAAACCACTTCATGTAAATTTTATCGAACCGGCCGTCTTTTTTGATATCTTCCAAGAAGCTGTTGAGAAATTTGAGGAAATCCGGATCGTTTTTGCGAATCGCCCAGGCAATGGGCTCCTTGGTAAAGGGTTCTTCCAGGAAAACCAGCTGATCTGAAGGATGCATGGCGCTAAACACAGCGTTAAACGGAAAGTCATATACGAAAGCGTCCGCTGTGCCTTTGAGCACCCGCATGGCACCTTCAATTTCCGTATCGGCGGTTTCATAGGTTGCCTTTGAAAGCAGGCGCTGTGTTGCCGCCTCACCG
>JAFDCA010000530.1 GCA_019313025.1 Deltaproteobacteria bacterium | reverse complement strand
TTGTCAGAATAACATTCCGTTTCATCCGCCGGATAATTTCGTTGAGATCTGCAAGAACTCGCAAACAAAAGCGCGTAAAAGAGAACATGTCCATGGCTTTTTAGAATATCGTTCAGTACTTTGATGTTATGTTTTAATTTGAAATACTTCGAAGATGTTCTCTTGAACGCGCTCTAATTTGCTCAGACAGCTTCCAGACCTCAACGAAATCATCCGGCGGCTTACGGTAAATCGTGACCGTTATTCATTCAATCGGAACATATTTTTGGCAACTGCTATAGTCGATCAAAATTTGATTCCAATTGATTCAAACATTGAAAGGTTCTGGCGACAAAATCCTTTTCGGATCTTTCTCACGGTTAAAAAACAGCGCACCAACAACATAGTTGCTGAAAGCAAATGGATTCTGCATGATTCATCTATCGGTTTGTCTTTTAAGGTGTATCATAAATTACACTCATATATTTAAACCAACAAGGGTATATCTCAATACACTTCAGGTGTAATATCGAGTAAAAATGCAAAATCTTCCAACACCAGTCGTTCAAAGGAAAAACAAAATAGATTAAGGTGTTCAATCATTTGTTTTTCCTGTTTTGTTAAGCATCATGGTATCGATGGTAGGCAGCGCAGGTGCCTTCGCTGGAGACCATGCACGGGCCGATGGGCTGATCGGGCGCACATGTTTTTTTATAGAGCGGGCATTGGGGAGGGATTTTTACGCCCAAGAGGATGTCACCGCAGGCACACCCATTTGGGTCTTTTACTTCGCCGAGTTCGATGTCAAACACTTTTTGTGCATCAAATGCTTCATATTCCTTTCTTATCTTAAGACCGCTTAAAGGTATGATCCCGAGACCGCGCCAGGCGGCATCCGCTGTCTCAAAGACAGCATTCATGGTGGATCGGGCCTTGGGATTTCCCTCAAAAGTGACGGCCCGTTTGTATCCGTTTTCAAGCTTTGGGGCATCATCTTCAATTTGTTTTGTCAGCATGAGTATGGCCTGCAATATATCTATGGGCTCAAATCCTGCGATGACGCAAGGAAACTTGTACTGTTCGTAAAAAGGGATGTAGGCCTTAACACCGATAATCACGGAAACGTGTCCGGGAAGGATAAAGCCGTCAGTTTTTGTCTCCGGATTTTCTGCAAGGGTAAAAAGGGCCGGCGGGAGAAGTTTGTGAGCACTGATGACAAAATAGTTGTCAAGGTTCAAGTTATGGGCTGCCAGTATCGATGCAGCGATGGTGGGCGCCGTGGTTTCAAATCCGACACCCAAAAAGACAACATGTTTATCCGGATTCTTTTTTGCAATGTCAATGGCATCAAATGTCGAATACACCACTCGGACGTCCCTGCCTTTGGCCTGTTCATTTTGAAGGGATGAATCCGCTCCGGGAACCCTTATCAGATCTCCGAATGTGGCGATAATGACGTCATCAAGTTTGGCCAGTTCAATAAAGGCATCGATCTCATTTTGGGCTGTCACACAAACCGGGCAACCAGGACCTGAGAGTAGCGAAATGGTCTCCGGCAAAAGGGACCGGATGCCGTTTCTGAAAATCGATGTGGTGTGTGTGCCGCAGACCTCCATCAGACGGATTTCTTTTTGGCTTGTTTTTTTTATCTGTTGGATAATTTTCCGGGAAAGCTCAGGATCCCGGTATTCATGCAGGTGTTTGATGGACATGTTTACTTCTGTTTATCATTGTTGAAAATCAACGCGGCTGCTTCTCTGAGTAGTTTCAAGGATTCCAGCGCATCTTCCTCGTTGATTTTGTTGATGGCAAAACCGGCATGCACAATAACGTAATCCCCGACCTCGGGGTTTTCCAGAAGAACCAGACTGGCTTCTCTTCTAACGCCGTCAACGTTGATGGTGGCCACATTATCTTCAATTTTTACAATTTTTGATGGAATTGCCAGGCACATTCTTAAAAACCTCAGTTAATGTCAAATTAAAATAGCAGATGTTTCAGCGTCATTCAACTTTGAAAATTGATGAATTCGTAAAAAGTCGAATTCATCAATTTCTATGTTCTAAGTGTTAGGTTTTAGGTTATTGTTTTATGTGTATTTACATATGCTTAAAAACTTAATACCTAAAACATAAAACGTTCGGACAAAGGAAAACATTTCGTTTTTACAAAACCATCAAAATTCAAATGATTAATTTTTGGGTTGAATCTTAAAACCGATTTCCTTTAGCTCGGCAGCCATTATGTCAAGCAATCGGCTTAAATTCGGTGCAACTTCGGTTGATAAATCCAGCCCAGTGTAGAGCTGTTTGGACTCGATGCTGAACAGGGTAATATGTTTAGGCATGTTATCGGTAATAACGGCGATTCCCATGACATCGGCCTGGTCGATTTGATGCGGGGAAGTTTTGGAACTAAAGTATGCGGGAGGATATAGCAGAACTCACAAGGTTAGCTCAAGTTGTGATAACGGTATTGAGATGTCTCAAATAGTTTTTATAATTGATAATTGCTGACATAATTGGATTTCTGTTTTCATCAAAAAATTTCATTTTTATTTATTATTCTGAACCTGCTTTCGAAGTTGATTGTTTCATAGCGCGAATCATCTGAAGACTGTCTTTGTTCGATTTCCGTGATTGGTCTGGACCGATGCTCAGCAATTCTTCCCAGGCCTCATAGCTTTTTGCAGCTTCGTCTTCATCAATAATTGATAGTCCGAAACCGGCATGCACCACGGTATATTCTCCGATCTTGACTTCTGGTATATACTCTAAGCATACTGTTTTAACGATTCCTGCATAATCCACTTTTCCCATTTTCAATCCTCCCTCATCAATAATTTCAATCACCTTCCCTGGTATAGCTAAACACATGACAACTCCTTATCGGTACAGATTTTCTCGGTCGCTTACTGATTGGCCCGGAGCAATGCAATCGTCTTTGGTTGGGCCAGGTAATGGGTCAGCTCCGGAAATTTTTCCTTTTGCAGCGCGGCAAGCAAACCCTCAAAATGCAGCCGGGTCTAGAACACTCCACCGTTGAAATTTGCTGCTCGATAATACCGATGGCTGTATACGGTTCGTTCGTGACAATTTTAGTCAATTTGGGCGTGCGGTGAGTTCACAACCGATGGATACCAGCTCGTCAACCACGCAGCTTACCAATTTATCCAGACTTTCGGATACCTCGTCTGAAAGATCAAGACCGGTGGTTATATCTTTGGGCTCAATGCCGAAAAGAACCAGGTTGCGGGGTGGTTCGCCAGCCACAAGTGAGGCGGCAAGTACATCCGAAATGCCCAGTTGGTGGGGAGAGATCCGGTGGCTGAAGGTCGCCCTGACGTCTTCGCCCTCAACTCGCATCACCGTCCCCGGTGCCTGACCATGTGCAATCGCATCAATAACGATTAGGTACTCCCGGTTACGGATATAGCTAAGCAGTTCAAATCCGGCTGTACCGCCGTCAATAATCTCGACACTCTTCGGCATAAGAAAGCGTTTTTCCAAGGCTTCGACGGCCCTAACCCCCACTCCTTCATCTCTTAAAAGGATATTGCCGATTCCCAAGATCAGCACATCTACATCGCCCTTGCTCATAGTACCTTCACTTTTGAGATGACATTCTTTTTGTTGTCGACCAGATGAATAGCGCAGGCCAGACAGGGATCAAAGGAATGAACCGTTCTCAAAATTTCTAGGGGTTTTTCCGGATCGGCAACCGGAGTTCCCAAAAGCGCCGCTTCGTAGGGACCAAGTTCATCCTTGTCGTTTCGAGGGCAAGAATTCCAAGTTCCAGGTACCACCGCCTGATAGTTCTTAATCTTCCCATCTTTGATGACGATCCAATGAGATAGGGTGCCGCGAGGCGCCTCATGAAATCCGAAGCCCTGCTGTTCCCCCTTCGGGAAGACCGGCTCATTAAAAGTCTCATAATTCCCATTGCCGATGTTACTCATCAGTAATTGCCATTGTTGCTTCAAGCTGTCGTATATTGCAGCGCATCGGATGGCCCGGCAAGCATGACGGCCGATGGTTGAGTGAAGAGCGTCGATACCGACTTTTGTCCTCGCCAGAGAACTGACCGTTTCCAGGGTTTGATTGGCATACTTGACGGTCGGTTTATGGCCGGCCAGATACATACAGAGAACATTGGCAAGGGGACCTACTTGGGCCGGCGCTCCGTTAAAGGTCGGTGCCTTGACATAGGAGTATTTGCCCTCGTCTTCAAAGCCGGTATATTTGGGGACCGTTTCCTCTTCATACGGATGTCTGGTCCATTCGCCTTCGTACCAGGAATGCTTGATGCTCTCTTTGACGTTTTTCCCAAAAAATTCGTCATTGAAACTTTTTATCGGTTGGAATTTGTTCAGGTCGCCATTGGGAATATAGCCGCCCGGCAGAGCAAAGACCGTTCCCTTGGTATCAATGGGCATATCTGGAACCGACAGGTAGTTTGTCACTCCTGCGCCATATTTAGTCCAGTCCGCATAGAAAGCGCCGACTGCTGCAACATCAATCAGGTAAACTTGGGTGATAAAATCACCGACATCGTCGATAAGCTTTTTGACGTGCAGCAGTTTTTCAATGGACAGGGTCGACTGGCTGTCCAGATTAATTGGATTGGCTACCCCGCCCACTGCAAGGTTCTGGATATGTGGGGTTTTGCTGCCCAGAATCGCAACCACCTTATTGATTTCTCGCTGATAATCCAGGGCCTGAAGGTAATGTGATGCCGCCAGCAGGTTGACTTCCGGAGTCAGTTTCATGGCCGGATGCCCCCAGTATCCAGAGCCGTAAACCCCGAGCTGTCCGGAATTCACAAGAGTCTTTAGTCTCTCCTGGGCCGCCTTGATTTCCGTGTGGCTGTTA
>JAFDCA010000529.1 GCA_019313025.1 Deltaproteobacteria bacterium | reverse complement strand
TAAAATGGTGGCCGAACAAAGTAAACACACCACCGCCGAATGCCGAGATTGCCATCTGGGAAGCGGCCGCTCAAAGGATAAGGACAAAGCTCATAAAGGTATGCTGAAAATGCTGATTGTCGGTGATGAGTCCGAGTTAAAACAAAGGAAAATATTTTATCCATCATCCTTGCAACCCTCCGGACAAAACAGATTGTTTGAATTGATTCCTAAAATGGCGATCGATGGAGAATTTCGATATCCCTATGAAGTTCGGACCATCCTTTGGCACGACCGGAATCCGGAAACCTACAACTTTGATCCGGATTTGGCCCAAAAGACCTGTGCCAAATCCTCTTGCCATCCGGAGCTATTAAAACAATTCAATACCACGCTGATGGCCACCAATTTCCGCCAACGCACAATGAAAACATGGATGGATCCTTACGGTCCCCACAACTGCGGCCCTTCGTTTGCCGATCTTCCCCCTTCGGAAATACTCAAGGCTTCCGGTTTTGATTATCGAAATACGGATAGAATCCGCCAGGATCTCAATGTGTCTTTCACCAATCAACAGGCCAGAGACAAGCAGAGGGTCTGTAATACCTGTCATACCGGTTGCCTGGATTGCCATTATACCCCTCGAAAGGGAAAGCCCCATGAATTCACAAAGATTCCCAAATCTGAGAGTTGCAGTGGATTCGGCCGCAGTAGCATGTGCCATTCCGGATCCATGGAGAGTCGGAGGGGTGAGACATATATCGGCGGAGATTACGCAATCCCTTCTGGCATGGAACCCGATGTTCACTATAAAAACGGAATCCACTGTATAGACTGCCATTCTACCGGCAATAAGGGGATGGGAGATATGCAAAGAAAGGCGGACTGCCAGGATTGCCACATCGACATTGAGGCGGCACATGCCAAGAGCATTCATAAAAATCTGAACTGTTCCGCCTGCCATGTCAATGTGCTTGGAGGATATCAAATCACTATCTGGGGACCCGGATTTTTTGCCGATACCCATAATCCATTTTATAAATATGCACTCTATTACGGAACCCAGAAACCACCCATCCTAATGAAAGACCAACAGGGTATCTGGATGCCGGTTAAAATAATGCCCCATGCGGTTGGTAACATTAAACAAAAAGTATCACCATCTCCAACTGTTCAATACCGATGGTCGGCAGGAGAAACCAAAGACGCCTACTATATCGTCGGCACGTTTGACGGCCTGCCGGAGAACAACAACCACTTGCTCTGGCTGGAAATTCAACAGTCTGCCCATCCTTTTGGCAATGGGAGATCCTGTGAAAGCTGTCATCAAAAACAGCAGACATCCGTATCGGTTTGGGAATTTCTGGACGGACAAGGCACGGAAGAGACGTTCACTGGCGCTTATGAAATCGTGGCAGACCAAAGTGCTCTATTGATACGAAATATGCGTAACACGTCACCCATAAAGCTTTTTGAGGATTATAATCTGAGTGATTTTGCTTCCTGGTTGTTTTTAAAAGACAAGTGGAAAATTAAAGGGGATTTTAGTATCAAGACCGATGAAACCAAATACCGACTTTATTTAGAGAAATACCAAACGCTCGCCGACAGACTTGAAAAACTCGACCAAAATGCCAAACATCTGGATCGAAAAACATTGCGACGTTATCAAAAAGTCAAAGGAGCGGCGCTTCACAATCTGGATGATGAACAGATGATGTCCCATCTGAATGACTTCTCAAACTAAATTAAATGCTTGATAATTCTACAATTTCAGACAGAAGAACTTTTTTGAAAAAGGTTTTCAGCCTATTTTCTATGATCGGTTTATTGATAATAGCCGGCATATATTTACTGTTTGCCTTTCCAAAGAACATACGAAAAAAGAAAACGGTATTTGTGGTTGCATGCGGCGAGGAGGAATTACCGGTTCAAGGGGTAAGACAATATCATGTTGAGTATTCTTTGCATGGTAAACCGGTAACCCGTAAAATTTTCATTGTAAATACTGGGAAAGAAATATTCGCCTTATCATCAAGTTGCACGCATCTGGGTTGTCTCATTTATTGGTACCGACCTGAAAACAGATTTCGCTGTCCTTGTCACAGCGGACAGTACGATATCGGGGGAAATGTGGTTGCGGGGCCGCCTCCAGCCCCTCTAAACCGACTGTCTCTGAAAATTCAACATGAGAAAGTGTATATTGGTATAAGGGGTTAAGAAAGAAGATATGGGACGTTTTCTTGAGTGGCTCGACCGCAATTTTGGAATAAAAAAGCCGCACCGCCGATTCCTGTATCGCTCGATTCCCGACGGGGTCAATTATTTTTTTTGTTTGGGTGGAATCGCATTTACGCTATTTATCATGCTTTTTGCCAGCGGCTTGATGCTTGCTATGTATTATGTGCCTTCAGAAAGCGAGGCCTTTGCAAGTATTGTACGCATCAATAATGAGGTGCGCTTCGGATGGTTTGTCCGGTCATTTCACAAATGGTCGGCCAATTTATTCATTGTGGCGATTGTTCTTCATGCTATCAGGGTATTTGTCTATAAAGCCTATCGTCATCCTCGCGAGCTCAACTGGATCGCAGGGTCGTTAACCCTAATACTGGCATTTGCCTCAGGCTTCACCGGTTATTTATTACCCTGGGACCAGAAAGCGTATTGGGCCACTGAAGTCGGCACTTCCATGGTGCGAACTGTGCCATTAGTGGGTCCTTATCTCTGCTATTTACTGCGGGGAGGAGAATACATCACCGGCGCTACCCTGATTCGATTCTATGCCATCCACGTTCTCTATGTGCCCCTTTTCATGTGTCTTTTGCTGTGGGCCCATTTCCACCTGGTAAAACAACAGGGTGTAAAAGGAGGTTTGTAGAGTGAATCAACAAAAGGAATTTTACCCCGATTATCTTATCGAGATTCTTTTGGTGATCTTTTTAATTGTAGAGCTAATCGCCACCCTTGCCCTGTTATATCCGCCATCCATTGGCCGACAAATCGATTTTTCCGCACCGTTTAGCCCTAAACCCGAGTGGTATTTTCTCTGGCTGTATCAACTCATTCGATATTTTCCCGGAAAGTGGATCATCATCGGTACGATGATGATACCACTGACAGCGGTTCTGGTGCTCATTTTTATTCCTTTAATCGACAGGAGCAAGCATGGAAGACTAAAGGCTTTGATTGCCGGTACACTGCTGCTGCTTTCCTTCGGGCTGTTGACGATCTTCGCCATATTAAACCCATAACGAATTTCAGCAACATGCTTCCAACCCAAAAATCTCCATTCTGGAATCCTGAATATTCCATAATGGAATAAAAATATTCTGAAACATCGGTTTTCAAACTGTGAAAGCATTAAATATCTCCGTGAATACCGAGCCCCTACACAATGATGGATAATTTAAAAATATCGAGTGGAATTGGCATAGATTTTGATATACATTACAGAATATTAATATTTTTTCAAATTATCTCCGCTTGGCCCTTGATATTAACGCATGAAGGGAAAACATCTTTTGATGAAACAAACTGCCCGTTTTATAAACATCAAATAAATCAGTCTTTAAAAGCACTAATTACAACTCATTAGGAGGAGGAGAATCTAATGACCTATTACATGTACAGCAATACTCAGGAAGTGACCCCTTATGAGAGGATGATGGCATCACTGAACGGTGAAAAAACCGATCGAGTTCCGGTTCACTTTTACCCGAGATGGGCCGCATTGGAATACATCGGCGCCACCTTCAAACAAACCTGGGACGACCCGGATCTTTATGTCAAAGGCCAAATCCTGGCCCAGGAACGGTTTCAATATGACTGCATCATCGATTATGACATGATGGGACCCGTTGAGGAAGCCATGGGTGCAAAACTCAAGTACCCGGAAAATGACGTTCCGCAGATCGCCGAGCCGCTCATCAAAACCAAAGAGGACATGAAAAATGTAAAATGGAAACTGGATCCTCGAAAAGATGGAAATATGCCCAAAGTCCTCTATGTGATCAGACGTCTCAAAGAAGAATTGATTAAACGAGGCCGGGGAACCCAACACGTACCCATCATGACCTGGGGTAGTTGCCCTTCCCGTACCGTGGCCTGTTTGACCGGATTCAAAGAATGGTTTTTAATTGTCGCCAGAGACCCTGATTGGGCGGTTGAGCTCATGGAAAAGGCCCTGGATGGGTGGCTCCAGTTGGTTATCGCAGCCTGGGAAGCTGGTGCTGACTGTGTGTGGGTCAACGATCCGGTATCTTCCCGTGACTGTATCTCCAGAGATCACTACCACAAACTGACTCAACCTTTTCAACGAAAATTCATTGAGGCCATCAGAAGGGAAACCGGTATGAACATCACCATGCATCCCTGTGGTAATTGGCATGATCGAATGGATCTCGTCTACGAGAATCAAGCGGACTGTTATTTCTTAGGCCCCATGGATATCGAATTGTGCACCAAAATAGCCGTCGAAACCAATGAAAAAGGACTTTCTCGTGTAAAGGCATTAAATGGTAACGTCGGTGCGGCCACCAAAAGTACCACAGACGGCCAAACAGCTGTACCATATGCCACCACGATGAAAAGAGGAAAACCTGAAGACATCAAAAAAGAGTCCAAGGCTGTGATCGATACGGTCGAAGCTGCGGATCTTCGCTGCATTCTGGGAACCAACTGTTGGGATGTCAAAGGATCTTCTTTTGCGAATCTGGATGCGATGGTTTATTCCGCCAGGAAATACGGACAGTATAAGTAGCCTTAAATAAGGAGACAAACAAAATGAGCATCATAGAAGCAATCAGAAAAAATGTTTATGACGGAGATGAAAATAATACCATTGAATTGGTTAAAAAAGCTCTGGATGAAGGTAAAACGGCAAATGAAATTCTGGACGATGGTCTTGTTGCCGGCTTGCGTGATTGTGGTGATGGATTTGAAAAGGGCGAAAAGTTTATTCCGGAAATGTTGATGTCCTCCGAATCCATGAAAAAAGCAATGGAAGTCCTCAAACCCTTGCTGCTGGAAGGTGCGGGTGGAGGAAGTGCCGGGAGGGCAGTATTGGCGACTGTTGAAGGGGACGTTCACGACATTGGCTTGGAACTGGTGGCCACCATGTTCGAAACCGCAGGCTTTGAAGTTCGTAATATGGGACCGGATGTGCCCACCGAAGATATTGTTGAAGCCGTAAAAGAAGATAACCCTCACATCCTGGGGCTTTCAGCGTTGCTGTCCAATACCATGGATGTCATGCCAGATGTTATTGAAGCGTTGGAAAAGGCCGGTCTTAGAGATTCACTTAAGGTGATGGTAGGCGGTGCGCCGGTAAAGCAAGACTTCGCCGATGAAATTGGTGCAGACGGATGGGCTTACGATGCCGCCAGTGCAGTACCTAAAGCCAAAGAACTGCGCGCTCAGTTACCGGATTAACATGAATATGGTCCTTAAAAACGAAGACGGCTGCTGAGTCAACAAGCCGGATCGACTGCCGTCACTGCTAATGGGTTTACCTCCATTAGGCAACCATAAAATGTGCCATAGCGGGTTTGTGGTTGTGACTTGCTCGCTTTTTAGACAGCTATGAGTGTGGGTGGTTTTTAATGAAAACCAAAATGCTCATAGTTCAAAATTATGATAATGTTTGGTAGAAAACCCCAATTGCAAAGGAGGAACACCATGCAGGAAAAGGACAATAAAGACAAAGAAAAAAATCCATCTTGGAAAAGACGCTTTCCCGAAGAGAGTTCTCACGAATTGCCATGACCTTCGGTGTCACTTCCACGCTGTTTGCGTGGCAGAGTTTTGCTGATGCCGGCGTTAAACCGGATGCCCATATGCTGGCTCAGAAAGCCAAGAACATACAGGACGCACGCTATAAGGCTAAACCGAAGTTCAAATTCCGTTATGGGGCAGCCGGTCACAGTGTCGACACCATGTGGGTGGCCAAAATCGGCACGGTGGATTTCGTCAGGGAAGTTGAAGAACGGACCGACGGCGAGATTCGCATCGAACATCTGGGATCGAATTCTATTTGTGGTGAAATGACCTGCGCCGAAAAGTGCATCCAGGGCATCGTTGATTTCTACGTCGCTTCCACCCAGAATTCATCGACCATTTGTCCCTATCTACTCAATCTTGACTGGGGCGCCCTTTGGCCGAATCGGGCCGCCATGTATTCTTTTGCTTTTGATCATCGAAGCGAAGATCTCTTTCGGGAACCCATGCGGAAACATTACGGCCTGGAGATGCTGTTTGGCGACTATGGTCTCCGAGGATTTTTCATGAGTAAAAAGAAGTTTGGTGAGGGTCAACCCATTATAGACTCCCTCGATAAACTCAGGGCCACCGGTGCCAAAATTCGAACCACCGGTACCTATTTCGGACTGATCAGCATGAAGCTGATGGGTGTCAATCCGGTAGCAATCTCCTTTGAAGAAGTGGTGGATGCGGTTCGGCAAGGGGCCATTGATGGTGCCGAAGCCTGGGAAATACCTTTCAGCATGATTCATTTCACGGAATATACCGGGCAGTTCTTGTACCTGAAATACTGTTCCGGCAACTGGGTTACCGGAATGAACGTTAAAAAACTCCAAAAAATGCCGGATCGACTCCAGGAAGCTATCATGGAATCTGCATATTTGACACAGGTCGCCGTTCTGGGTAAAGAAGAAGCCTCTATTGCCATTAGAGCCGGTGCAGACCTTGAAAATCCTCCGGTGGGAAGTGAGCACTGGCGGAACAATATCACCAACGTCATCTGGTCTGACGCGGAAATGGATAAGCTTGAGAAACTCATTTCACCCAAATATAATCCTGATGCGTGGAAAGATCAGATGGAAAAGCAAAACAAACTTTACGGTCGCGGGAATATTTTTGAAAAGATGTACGCCATTGCCCGTGAAGTTCCAAGGGGTGCCTACGCCATGGACGTTGCACCCCACCGCTGGTGGAAGCCGAATCCACCTTGGTGGAAAGACGGTGAATGGAAACGCGGCAAAGGCTTTTGGGTAAAAGACACCAAGAAAAAGGCTTAATCCATCGATCCATCATGTGGTGCCTCCTCAATTTTAAGGAGGCGCCACATGTATTTAAAGCAAGTATTAAATCGGTACAAATCCAAAGTACCGGTTTATCTCAATATCAGGATATTTTACTTATAGAATGCGGTATCAGCCAAATATGAAATCAGAACGTTTTATTTGAACTTTCAAAAGGAAAGGACATGGCATTAAAAGATAAAATATTGGTGGCTGTTGATGCCTCGGATCGCTGTATGGAAACCATCCGCCATATTACTCAACGAGACCCGTTCCAAAAAAAGCATCTGGTGTTGTATCATGTTTTTATTACCCTTCCGGATTTTTACTGGGACATCGAAATGGAGCCGAAAAGTAGGGGGGCTGTGGCACACGTAAGGGCTTGGGAAGAAGACAAAAAAAATAACATCGAGCAATTTATGGAAAAGGCCCAGAAAATGCTTTTGGATGCCGGTTTCCCAAAAGAAGCGGTCACCGTGAAAATCAAGCAAAGCGAAAAAGGCATTGCCAGAGATATCGTCGAAGAAGCCAAGGCCGGGTATTTGGCCGTGATCATTAGTCGAAGTGGTGAAGGGGAATTGCCGGAACCATTTTTAGGCAGCAACGCATCTAAAGTCATTCAGAGACTCAACTTTGTACCTGTCTTTATTGCCGGAAAACGACTCCCCGGCAAAAATATTCTGGTTGCCTTGGACCGATCGGAAGGTGCTATGCGGGCTGTCGATTTTGTGGGAGAGTTAATGGGTGGCTACGATTTTAAGGTTACGCTGTTACACGTTATCCGTAATGGAGAAAACATCAAATCAACGCCTTCATATAAACCTTTACCCACGGAAGAAGTGCATACCGAAGAACAAAAAATACGGGGCGTATTCGACGAAGCCAAGCGCCGTTTGATTGATTATGGATTTAAATCGGAATATGTAACCAGCAAAGTTATTACCGGCGTTTCAAGCCCGCCAAGAGCTATTGTTCAAGAAGCCGAACAGGGTGGATATTCTCCTATTGTAATCGGCAGAAGAGGGTTATCTAAATTCCAAGAATTTTTAATGGGAAGTGTCAGCAATCAAGTCATTCAGCTTGGGGTCGAACAAGCGGTTTGGGTGGTGACTTAAAAACCGTAATTAGATACCCACGGGTTTACGCCCGTGGTCCTCTGCTAATTTCGATAGCGCCCGCTGATAGTTGAAAACCGTTTATCTTTTGAGGTTGGAACATATTTTTAAAAATGGTGAAATAAATGGCAAAAAAAATCTTACACTGGCTTGATCAGAATATAGAAAACGCCCTCATTTTCCCGATGTACTTTCTTATGATGGCGATTATGGCCGTCGGCGTTGTGCAGCGATTTGTTTTCAAAACCGCTTTTCACTGGGCGGTTTATGTCTGTATCGGGTTGTTCGTCTGGTTTTCATGGCTTGGGTGTTCCTGGAATGTCAAGGAACGGGCACACCTCCGACTTGCGGCGTTTCGAAACAAGCTTCCGCGCAGCGCACAATTTGGTCTTTTAATGCTGGATTATGTTCTCTGGATCGCATTCGGAGTTATAGCGTCTTATTTCTCAGTCACTCAGATTATACGCCTACATGAGGTTGGTGCGCTAATATACGGTACGGAAACCATACCCAAATGGGTGGTCCCTTTGTGTATCCCAGCTTCATTTTCTATTTTGTTTATCAGAGTCATCCAGTGCGCGATACCGGACATTAAAGATTTTAAAAACAATAAGCCATTGAAACTAGACCCAACCGCTACGATAGATTAGATTAAAATTAACTAACGGTGTTTTTAGGGGAATAGAATGTTCGGAATACCTGAAGATGTGGCAATTTGGATCATTTCCATAGTTACAGGGGTTTTCTTTATCCTTGGCGTGCCGATCTTTTTATGTGTGGCCTTCTGGGCCACCCTGGCTTCCATTGCCATTGACTTTACCATTATGAATATCGGTATCACATCCTATCAGGGCATCAGCAGTTATGCATTGCTGGCCATGCCGCTGTTTATCCTAACCGGAGACCTTATCGGTGCCGGAGGTATTGCCAAGAAACTATCCATGATGGCTCGGCGTGTTCTGGCCCCGCTCAGAGGAGGACTGGCCATGGCCGCAGTTGCCACCTGCAGTCTATTTTCAGCCATTTCCGGTTCCAATTCCGCCACCGTAGCAACCATCGGACGAATTATGATCCCCGAACTCAAAGATCAGGGCTATAACGACGAATTCGCCGCAACAACGGTAGCTGCCGGTGGAATTGTCGGAATTTTGATCCCCCCCAGCATCCTCATGATCGTCTATGGTTTCACGGTGAATTTAAGCGTACTTGATCTTTTTAAGGCGGGCATCATCCCCGGGCTTTTTGTAAGTGTTGCGTTAATGGGGGCTGCCCGTTTCTGGTGCCGCAAATATGATTGGGGTCGCCCGGAGCCTTTTATAATCAAAGAAGTTGTCCGTTCCACCTGGGATGCAAAGCTCGGGATTGTCGCTGTGGCACTTATCCTCATCATTGTATACGGCGGGATCTCTTCGCCCACGGAAGCTTCCGGAATTGCCGCCGCATACTGTCTGATTGCAGGCACATTGCTGACGCGGGAGATCAAACTTAAAGACATACCGGCCGTTTTTCTTTCCAGTGGACGGGTCAATGGCTTGCTGGCGCCCGTAGTCTCTGTTTCTATTGTTTTACAGCAGGTTTTTTCAATTCTTGGGGTTCATGATGTGGTATCCAATTTTGTTCATTCTTTTGGGGGTTATTATGTGATGCTGGCTGCCATGATGTTCAGCATTGTACTGGCCGGTGCCATTATGGAATCAATATCCGTATGCATCATTCTGGCGCCTATTTTGGCACCTATTGCGGTATCTATCGGGATGGATCCGATTCACTGGGGTGTTGTTTTCATCGTAGGGTTGTCCATCGGCTTTATCACACCGCCTTTCGGCCTGGATCTATTTGTGGCCTCCGGAATAACGGGAATCCCCTACGACAATTTAATCAAATGGGTGCCGCCATTCCTGCTTTTCGTATTTGTTGCATGGATTACGATCATGCTGATCCCGTGGCTGAGCCTGGTCTTTGTCTAAAGCATGACTAAAATACGACCTGCTGGATTCATGAAATTCCCTTATGAACCACAACAGGCTGCAAATTTATACCTCTAAGGATGACAATGAATTTTGAACCATCGACAATCCTTGTACTATCCATCGTCTCTTTTGCAACCTTGCTTCGATCTACCTTCGGATTTGCGGACGCCATGTTCGCAATGCCCCTCCTTGCGGTTATTATCGGTTTAAAAACAGCAACACCGCTGATGGCCATTGTGGCCATTACCATTTCGACGACGATTCTTATTAAAAATTGGCGCAACGTCCAAATTAAAAGTGCGTGGCGGCTATTCATTTCCTCTTTGGCGGGTATACCTCTCGGCTTAT
>JAFDCA010000528.1 GCA_019313025.1 Deltaproteobacteria bacterium | reverse complement strand
TGCCTTTTTTAAATTCTTTGTTTCGTATCGTTCTATGGACTCTTGTAATATTTCTTTAACACCCTCATTTGGGTTTTTAGCACTTTCAAGATCGTGAACACCGTCATCAACCATTTCAGGATAATCTTGATATAATCTAACCTTTTAAACGAACTTCAGCATGACGGTTTAGAGCCTGTCATATTGGCTCGTCTCAGTGAAACGAATCATACGCCAAATGGGGCATCAAAGATTGGAACAGTTGGGAAATAAAGTTGAAGCGACTACAAGCCCGATTGAGGCTTTAGAGCTATTTCGTTTAAAACCCGACCAGTTCGATTTGATAATTACGGATATGACCATGCCCTTAATGACCGGTGATAAACTGATAAAAGAAACCTTAAACATACGATCAGACATTCCGATAATTCTCTGCACCGGATTCAATGAAAAAATCGATGAAAAAAAAGCCAAGGCAGTGGGTGCTGTCGAATATCTTGAAAAATCGTTTTATCAGAAGAATTTGGCATTTAACGTTCGAAGTGTGTTGGACGCAAAGAGAGCACAACATTCAATGGGCGTATCCACACAACCATATAAATGACGCAATTGCAGAGTTTCAGGTATCAACCTTATATCTCCGGAATCTTACCTTCAAAAAATATCGTAAATCTGTTATAGTACTCGTTTAAATTTAGCCGACAATATATACGTTCGTGCAAAGGGTGCATTGGCCAACTCCGCTCTGAACGAACGTTCCTTTGTATGTGGGTATTAAAAGGAAGAAATAATGATAGAATATGACTGGAGACCGGAACAGGCCATAAAATCGCTCAATCGCATTCTTCCCGAAGTGGAAAAAACGTTTGCCAATAAGCTTGGACAGGCACCCAATGAATGGCATCAATTTAAAAACAGGCTCCATAGGGAGTGGGAACGCCTGTTTATCTGTCTTCACCAATTGTACGGATGGCAATATGATTTTTTTTATACCCTCCAACGGATATTATATACCTTGGTTCAATACTGGCTGGAACGGCCTGCCGAACTTAAACTGCTGGATGAGAAACGGGAAGCCGATCCCCTCTGGTTTTTGTCCGAAAAAGTGGTGGGCGGGGTATTATATGTGGATCTTTTCAGCGATAACCTTGCCAAGCTGGATGATCACATTTCCTATTTCAAAAAACTCGGTCTAAACTATCTGCACCTGATGCCGTTGTTTGCCGTCCCCAAAGGGGATAATGACGGCGGTTATGCCGTCAGCGACTATCGGGCCATCAACCCGGATATCGGCACCATGGAGGAGCTTTCCAAACTGGCGGCAGCGCTTCGTGACGAAGGGATCAGCCTGGTGTTGGATTTCGTGTTCAACCATACATCCGATGAGCATATATGGGCCCAAAAGGCCAAGTCCGGAAACCCGGATTTTATGGCCTATTACTACACCTATCCAAATCGTGAGCTGCCGGATCAGTTCCAAAAGTATCTGAGAGAAATATTCCCCGCCGTAAGGAAGGGGAGTTTTTCATGGTGCGAAGAGATGAAACGATGGGTTTGGACCACATTCAACAGTTTCCAATGGGATCTGAATTACACAAATCCGGAAGTGTTTCGTGCCATGGCCGAAGAGATGCTTTTTCTGGCCAATCAAGGGGTTGAAGTGTTGCGTTTGGATGCCGTGGCCTTTATCTGGAAAAGACTCGGTACGAATTGCGAAAATCAACCGGAAGCACACACCATCATTCGGGCCTTTAATGCCATGGCGAAAATCGTCGCACCGAGTTTGCTGTTCAAGTCGGAAGCCATTGTCCATCCGGATGACGTGATCCAATACATTCATCCCGATGAATGTCAGTTATCATACAATCCATTGCTCATGTCCCTGTTGTGGGAAGCGCTGGCCACCCGGGAGACAAAATTACTCGAGTATTCCATGAGGCATCGCTATCCGATACCGGCTGGATGCACATGGGTAAATTTCATTCGTTGTCATGATGATATCGGATGGACCTTTGACGATCAAGACGCGCGAAACGTCGGCATTGATCCTGCGGCCCACCGTAAGTTTCTAAACAAATTCTACACAGGGGATTATCCCGGTTCTTTTTCAAAGGGTGTTCCTTTTCAATTCAACGCAGATAACGGCGATGTTCGGATTTCCGGCACATTTTCATCCCTGGCGGGACTGGAAGATGCCATTTTGAAACAAGACGATGAATTGATCCAACGGGCCGTCCGACGGATCAATCTCTTAAGGAGCATTATAGTCAGCATCGGCGGCATTCCGCTGTTATATATCGGAGACGAATGGGGCATGCTCAATGATTACACCTATCTGACCGACCCGACCATCGTCAATGACAGCCGATGGGTCCATCGTTCCAGAAAACGATGGAACGCCCGGGAAGATCTAACCGATCAGGATACACTGGAGTGGCGTTTCTTCCACGAAATGGTTAAGCTGTTTGATTTGCGAAAAAAATTGCCCGCCCTTCAAAATGGCGGGATGGAAGTCATTCATACCGGAAATCATCACCTGTTCGGATATATCAGAATGTTTAGCGACCAGAAGATACTGATCGTCAATAACTTTGCGGAAGAACCACAGAAAATGGATGCCGATCATCTAAACGCTTGCGGTATAAAAGGAGACGTTGTTAATTTAATCAACCATGACGTGCTTTCTTCAGGCAAAGACATTGTGTTAAGTGGCCATCAATCGGTTTGGCTGGATATCTCTTAGCCCACCTGCATCAGCCAAGCAGGCTCTGCACGAACATTCCCTGATATAATATTTGACTCCGTCTTCAAAATGTTCTATTATATTATTTAATAATTTTAACAACTTTACCAACGAAAGGGCAAAGCTGTCGAAAGGCAGTGACGCAAAGCCACGGGTCAAAAGCTCCAAGGGCCATGTGATAGCCGGGCTACCGAAGGTACCAACAAACGCCTTCATACAATTGGGTACTAAGGCGTTTTCTATTTTCAGAAGTTTATCGGCAAATGAGCTGACCTCCCCGTGGCGTATAACCCAAACAACAGGGAGGTTCACATGAAACGCATGTTTTTGTTATTCATCTGTTTTTTAGCTTTTTTTGCTATCGTATTACCGGTTTCCGCGTTTGAACTGGGCGTTCGGGGATATTACTGGTTTCCGGAACTGTACGGGGTTGTCCGCGTAGACGATGCCGGTATCATCGGCACCGAGCTTAATCTGTCAGATGATCTGGCCGTTGACAATGAAAGCTATCCGGTGATCGAGGTGTTTGCCGGAATAGGGAAACATCACCTGAGCCTGGGGTTTTACAACCTGGATTATAGCGGCGACACCGTTCTGACAAGAGATATTTATTTTAATGGAGAGCTTTTCCAGGCCAATGAAAGGGTATCCAGCAATTTAGAATATGATAACGTCGATGTTATGTATAGATATGATTTAATTGATCTGGAGAACTTTCTGGCCGGTGGTTCTTTGGGATTGGTTGCCAGGCTGATGGTCTTTGACGGATCTGTTTCAATCGCTTCAGCAACCACAACGACCCAAGAGAATTTCACCGCACAGATTCCCATGATCGGTGCCAATTTTCATGTGGGTCTATTAAAAGATATTATAGAAGCCCGGTTGCTGGTCACCGGTATTGGATATAGTGACAACACGGCTTTTGACGGTCAGGCTGAGATCTCTTTCACACCCTTACCGTTTCTGGACATTCACGGCGGCTATCGTTTTTTAAAAATTGATGTCGAGGAAGATGATGTGAAGCTTGATTTTGACAATTCCGGTTTATATGCGGCGGTAACGATAAGTTTTTAAATAATTTTAGTCTGATAATCTTCTAAAGGATTTATAAGCCCGTGAGTGAAGCAATGTTTCACACACGGGCTTTATAGACATAATGTTTGAAAGTTAAGAGGTCTGCCCCTTGCGACGTGGGTTAAGCTGTGCGACCAATAGCGGTCAAACCGGCTCAGAGCCATAACCAAGGAGGCAGACCATGAAACAAAGATT
>JAFDCA010000527.1 GCA_019313025.1 Deltaproteobacteria bacterium | reverse complement strand
TTGTCATCCACAACAAGTATCCGTTTTGCCGAGAGTGATGGCGGTGCAATTGTTGGGTCTACATTACGTTCCGATTTCTCAAACCATGCAGTAAAGTGAAAAATGGCACCAGTTTTTCCGTTACATTTGCCATTAACGGTTGAGGGTTGATCAAGACTTGCAGTTTTCGAAGGATCTTTCAATCGAATATTTTCCATGTTCAATTGGGGATTCTCAAGGTGTTCCGCCCAGACATCACCTCCCATCTTGTTAGAAATTTGTTTGCATATCGAAAGACCCAAACCTGTACCCCCATATTTTCTGGTGGTTGAACCGTCAGCCTGTTTAAATGGCGCAAAGATAGTGGACAATTTGTCTTCTGGAATGCCGATACCGGTATCGATCACTTTTGTATGAATTTTTATGTGGGTGTCATTTTCATCTTCAGCATCTATAAAAATTTCGATTTCACCCGATTCTGTAAATTTAACTGAGTTCCCCATAAGATTGGTCAGTACTTGCTGGAATCTTAATGGATCTCCTTTGACAAGCGAAGGAAGATGATCTCCGATATGGCAAAGAATTTCGACAGGTTTTGATTGGATCTTTGGAAGGGTGAGCTCACAAGTATCGAATACAATAAGTTCAGGGTTAAACTCGGTATCCTCAAAATCTAACTGTCCGGCTTCTATTTTAGAAAAATCGAGGATATCGTTGATTAATGATAGCAGGCTATCGCCGCTTCTTCGTATCGTTTCAACATAATCCAACTGATTTGGAGTTAGATGGGTATCAAGAAGCATTTCCGTAAAACCGATAATTCCATTCATTGGCGTACGGATTTCGTGACTCATGTTGGCGAGGAAGTAACTTTTGGCTTTATTGGCGTTTTCAGCAGCTTCACGAGCTTTTTTTAGTTTTGCATTGGTTTGTCGCAACTGTGCAGTTTGCCGAGCAATTTCAGATTTAAGGGTTTGTGAATATTCTTCTTGTTGCTGTTGAATGATCTGGTAGCCGCGATGATTATCCTCTAAAATTTCCTGATATTTCTTTTCAAGGACACTGATTTTCCGATCATATTGTTTCCTTAAAGTGCTTAAAAATTCCTGTTCATTTTGGAGGGTAATCTGAGACAAATACAGTTCGATACACAATTGAAAAGTGGTGGCGTTATCTTGTTCGAAAAATGAATCGGTACCATGCTTTGACAAACAAGATATTAACACGGCATTTAAATCTTGAATAAAGATTGCGTACACAACATCTTTTTCATTTAATTCGAACAAAAACATGCCCTTTTCCTTGTGTGCGCGATGAACAATTTTGCTGCGAAGTTTGGAGGATAGAACAAGATGGTCTCCAAACAAACATTCACTATCGGGTTTTAAAACAAGCTGAAACTTTGTTTGGGGCATTCTTTTTCTCAAAAACAAAAGAAATTGTTTAAGATTTACTTCATGATCTGAAAATTCAGTGAATATATCTTCGGGGATATACATCAATTTTACTCCTCGGAGGTTTCATAAAGATCCTTGGCTTTCGACATTTCATTCGGTAGGTCTCTGACAAGGGCTTTATATTCTTTCACATTATCGCGAATGTGGTTGGCCAGTGGAAGTGAAAGTGTCGAACTGATTCCGGGTATAGCGGTATAATTCAATTGGGATACAATATATTCCGACAATTGAATGACGCCTGTAAGGCTTGAAGGGGTGACATGATCTAAGGTTTTATGATGGTTTTGGATGCTTTCCTGAACTTCAATGGAAAGTTGCCAGTCTTTAGCCAGTAGATGGCCGATCTCGCAATGATCTGTACCTATAATTTCTTTTTCATAGTCGGTAATCAGCTTAGAATTTTCATCAAAGGAATTGCATACCTTGGAAAATAAATCGGGTGCTGTCTGATCTTCTACAATCATGCCAATGTCATGAAGAATGCCGCACAAGTAGGCATCTTCTCCATTTAAACCAAAAATCCGTTCCATAATCATTTGGCTGCAAATACTAACGGCTGCACAATGAAGCCATAAACCGTTTCTGGAAAAAGCATTTTTTCTATTTTTATCCTTGAAAAGTTCCTTCAAGCCTGCAGTAACAATCATGTTGCGCAGGTTATTGATACCGATCACGACAAGGGCTCTGGAGATACTATTAACTTTATGCCTGAGCCCATAGTAGGGACTATTGGCTCCACGAAGGACTCTCAAAACAAGGGTTGGGTCCATTTTGATCATTTTTTCAAAATCCTGCATGGTGCTGTTTTCATCAGAAATCAGTCGGGTAAGCTGCATGGTGATGTGAGGCAGGGTTTTGGTTGTGGTGAATTTGTTTAGCAACCCTTTTGCAGTTGGCATGTATGGGACTCCCTGATAATAATTATGTGTATGCTTAAATCAACAACACATGGATATCACTATTAGTTAATAAGAATTTATTCATGAATCTCATTACTCCATTATTCCAATTGAGGGGAGGTTTCCTAAGTTTCATAAATTCCAATATTGTCGTTGTGAAACTCCATTTAATTTTTATAGCACAAATTATGCCAAGCTAGTGAGTGTGTATATTATTTAATCTATTAAAATCTTTAGAAGTGTTTTTATACAACAATTCATCCCTTCAACAGTAAAAACACCTTTCAATTGATAAAAAACGTTAAAAAATGGGAATGAAATATTCTTAAAACATGAATCGGAATTATAGGGAGCGTTAATTTTCTGACATTTTTTTAAAAATTAACATATTTTGAAGGTATGCGACACTTAGATGATAAGGTTAAGGCATAATATGTCTTGACAACTTTACCAATTTATGTCAAGGTTCGGTTATGCTCAATTCATTCTCTCCAATCCCATTATATCATCAGTTAGCGCACATTATTCTAGATAAAATACGATCAG
The DNA here is from genome assembly GCA_019313025.1 of Deltaproteobacteria bacterium. Next base: position 61 of record JAFDCA010000527.1, on the reverse strand, counting down.
GTGAATATCCGCCAGGGTCAAGGATTTTGTCCGAGAAAAAGCTTGCGGAACGATATGGCAT
>JAFDCA010000526.1 GCA_019313025.1 Deltaproteobacteria bacterium | reverse complement strand
TCGCCATGACGGCTCATGCAATGACCGGCGACAAGGAAAGGAGCTTAGAAGCCGGAATGAATCAGCATATTACCAAACCGATTAATCCTCACGAACTTTTTTCAACATTATTGGCCTGGATCAATCCTGGTGAAAGGATCATTTCAGATGACATCCCTTCCAAAATCGGTTTAAAAATTGAAGTAAAGGATGACAAGCCCCTTAAAGATATGCCTGGAATTGAAGTAAAGACGGGTTTGGCCAGGGCGCTTGGCAACAGGGTCCTTTATATGAACCTTTTGGCCAAGTTTCATCGAGATTATGCCGATGCGGCCTCCAAGGTCAAGGACGCCCTGGATAACCATGATACCGAACAGGTTCAACAGCTGATTCATACCATTAAGGGCGTTGCCGGCAGTATCGGCGCCAATGATCTGGAACGTACAACCTCTGAATTGGAAATCGCTGTCATTGAGAAAGATGTCACTAAAACTGAAGCGCTCATTAAACCTTTCAACCAAGCACTGATGATTCTTTTAGACTCCATAAGCAGTATACTTGAGGCTGATTCCGGAAAAGAACAGAAAACCGTCGAATTGTTTGAAGCCAAAACAGATGTTCTTTTAGAATTGTTGTTGAAACTAAACCCTTTTATTTTGAATCGAGAAGCAAAACCTTGCAAGGAACTCATGAAAGAAATTGTCGATTATATCTGGCCGGAAGCGTATCATCAGAAAGTATCCGATTTAAACCGATTCATTAACAAGTATCAATTTAAAAGCGCCCAAGCATTAATCTCTCAAATCATTGCACAGTTAGAAAAATAGGGTCCTGAAATATGTCTGAGTTATCCAATATGCGGATAATGGTGGTGGACGATACGGAGGCCAATATCGATATTCTGGTGGAAACACTTGCCGACGATTACAAAGTGAGTGTCGCCATGGATGGAGAATCGGCCCTGGAAGATATCAAAATGAGCCGCCCAGATCTTATCCTGCTCGATATAATGATGCCGGACATGGATGGATACGAAGTCTGCCGTCGTCTCAAGGCAGACCCCCAAACCCGGGACATTCCCATTATCTTCGTTACGGCCAAATCCGAAGAATCAGACGAAACCAAAGGTCTGGAAATTGGCGCTGTGGATTATATCACCAAACCTTTCAGCCCACCCATTGTCCAGGCCCGGGTCAAAACCCATTTGATCCTAAAGATGATGCGACAGCGGGTAATGGATGCTTTTGGGAGACATGTTCATCCCTCGGTGGCAGAATTGATATTAAGCGGCAAACTCAATATGGACGGCAAAATGGAAGATGTGACCCTGCTATTTTCGGATCTCAGGAACTTCACCGGTTTTGCAGAAAAAAGTCCTCCGCAGATTGTCTTCGCTCGAATCAATGAGTATTATTCAATCATGACCGATGTGATACACAGTTTTGGCGGGGTTGTTCTCCAATATGTGGGAGATGAGATAGAAGCTGTTTTTGGTTCCCCGTTTCTGAACGATCACCACCCGGACAAGGCTGTCCAGGCTGCTTTGGAAATGCGCCGGGCTCTGACAGAATTGAATACCGGTTTTCAAAGGATTGGACAAGCCGAGTTTCGCCACGGCATCGGCATCCATTCGGGTCCGGCCTTAGCCGGTGTGGTGGGGTCAACGGAGCGTCAGACTTACTGCTTGGTTGGTGATACGGTCAACGTGGCTTCTCGGGTAGCTGATTTGTGTAAAACATACGATACTGATATTTTAATTAGCCATCAGACATTCAAACATCTTAAGCAAAATTATAACCTAATTTCCCTCCCTCCTGTCCCTTTAAAAGGCCGCAGTGAAGACATTATTGTTTACCGGATCGTTAACCCACAACATAAGAAGATCCGTTTGTGAACATCGAAATAGTGAATGAGTACTTGTAGCTTGCAGGGCATATCGTGACTATCCTTGGACGTCCTTTCGCGATTTTTCTCTTCTACCAAGAAAAAATTAAAAAGCGGCGAGATAGAGAGTTTGGCACTCACAACGTGAATGATGGCAAGTATATCCATTTCCTCGAGATGTGCCAGGAGAGGCCCGACCTTGATGTCTTAGACATACCTCTTGAGTCAAATATTCATGGTACCAAGTTTCTTCAAAAACGACAGGAACAGATACTTTTCACGATTTTGATCAGTATTTTTGAACGAGCATACCTAATGTACAGCGACCGCATCACAGAAATAAAAAACCGACAATGGATGGGCTGAGTCAATACATTAAAGACTGTTGTAAACGAGAAAATTTCAGACGTGAGCAGCCCTGGATAGGTCCACAATTTGACACGGACTTCGTCGCGTTTATGGAAAAAACAAGCATATTTTCATGTCAACTCAACGGGTCATGTGCAAAAGGGGGCGACCAAAATTTTGGCTGCCCCTTTTTATAGAAACTGCTTTATCCGGTTGGTTGGGTATAAAACGGGTAAATTTTTTGAATACAGACAAACAGCATCCGAATTCAGTATTGTTGGTTGCCTGCTGAAAAGAAGGTCAACGGCGCTGACAGATTATCCAGCAAAACATCGTAAGAGTTGGCCATAGCACCTCTTTGAGAGATTTGAGATCATCCGAAAATCAGTTGATCATGAATTGGGCTCTGCGATTCTTGGCCCAAGAATGCTCATCATGACCAATAGCGAAGGGGCGCTCTTCACCATAACTAATAGTGTTCAATCGATTGGCGCTGATCCCCAGATCGACGAGGAAATTTTTTACCGATTCGGCACGCTTTTCACCCAAAGCGATGTTGTAGGATTCGGTACCTCGCTCATCGCAATGTCCTTCAACAGTTACCCTTACACTCGAATTGGCCTGCATATAATTGGCTTTACTATTTAAGATCTGCTGTGCATGGTCCGATAATACAGCGCTGTCAAATGAAAAGTGAATATACTCGTTGACAAATGCTTTTTCGGCAGCTTCACGGGCAGTCGCTTCCGTTCGAGATCGATCTTCCTGCTGCTGTCCGGTTTGATCGGCTATTTCGGAGGATTTGTCAGGAATATTTGAGACTTCCGTTTGAGACATTGATGCCGGCTCTGTTTTAACCACCTTTTTTGTGCATGAAACCGTGAAGAACATGGCAAGTAAAACAACTACCAATAAAATAATCAACCATACATTTTTTCTCATTTTTTCTCTCCTTTGTTTTTAAGTTTTAAGATCATTAATAAAATCTTCCCAAAATACTCCACCAAAAACGGTGGAGTATTCTGCGGGGGTAGGGGAAACCAATCCCCCAACGGAGTTTAGAAACCGCGCATGTTAAAGCCTGGTTTCTATACCGCGTTGCTATCAAACCTTACTGAGTTGTTAGCAACCAAGGTTTCCGAATGGGAACCTACTGGTTTCCATCCGAAAGCTCCGATTCCGCCTCGGAATGACGCTTATTGAAATGGGAGATACTGTTCAGCGCTTTGACCGATGCCATCTCCAGACTGTCCACGATTTCGCCCGTGGTCGACGTCAACTTTGCATGGAATAGCAGAAGTGGAATCGCGGACATCAGACCAAAAGCCGTGGTGTTCATGGCTACTGAGATACTGGCGGACAGCAAATCAGCCTTTTCAGCGGGGTTCGCATTGGCAACTGCGGTAAACGCCTCAATCAATCCCATGATAGTGCCGAGCAATCCCAACAGTGTAGCGATATTTGATAGCAGAGCAACATACGGCGTACGTTTTTCCAACTGAGGGATAATCTCCATCATGCTCTCCTCCATGGCGATTTCGACGTCTTCACGCCGACGGACCGCACCCAAGCGTGCCAGTCCCATCCCCAGCATTTGCGAGATGGTGGATTTATCATCTTTGATCATCGCCTGGGCTTGGTCGAAATCACCCTTGCCCAGCACCGGTTGCAGCAGGTTCCACATTTTGCGGTTCACGCTCCGGATACGGTCCAACTGAAACCAACGCTCCACTGTAATGGCCATACCGGTCACAAACACAAGCAGAATAGGATACATGAACAGCCCACCCTTTTGGAAAAATGCCACCATTGAATAGACACTCATAACTTTCCTCCTAAAGCATGATTATCAATGACTTTTATATTTTGCCTCATATGTTGACTCACTTCACC
>JAFDCA010000525.1 GCA_019313025.1 Deltaproteobacteria bacterium | reverse complement strand
CCAATGGGACAGTAGCCTGCTTATCTTGGTAAAAAATATCAAAACACTTTGTTCCGAAAATAATATCATTATGGATAACGAGGGGCTTCCAAAAGGTGCGAAACGTCTCCTTGAACTGGCCACAGCCGTGCCTGAAATCACGGATGCAAAAAAAGTCGAGGAACACGAAACGTTCCTTTATCTTGTGGGAGCCGAAACAATCCATTTTTTTAGATCAGCAAAAGAAATGATGGCTTTCATTTGCGGGGCATTTGTCGCTTTTATCAGATTTTTTTCAGGCAAAGCGCGTTATCGTCGCTCTGATCTGACCACGACCATCCAGGAATGTGGGGCGCAAGCACTTCCAATCGTGTCTCTTATCAGCCTGTTGGTTGGTTTAATTCTTGCCTTTGTCGGTGCCATACAGTTAAAAATGTTCGGCGCACAAATCTACATTGCCAATCTTGTGGGTATTGCCATGGTCCGTGTTATGGGGGCTGTCATGACCGGTATCATCATGGCAGGTCGAACGGGGGCTGCCTTTGCTGCTCAGATCGGCACAATGGAGGTAAATGAAGAGATTGACGCCCTTAAAACTCTTGGTATCTCACCTATGGAATATCTGGTTTTACCAAGGATACTGGCTCTGGTTCTCATGATGCCACTTCTATGCCTTTATGCGAATCTCATGGGCATCGTGGGCGGATCGATTGTTGCCGTAGGAATGTTGGACATAAATATGTTCCAGTATTATATCCAAACCAAAAACGCTGTGAGCCTGAATGACCTCTGGATCGGACTTTTTCATAGTGCGGTCTTTGGCGTTCTGGTAGCCCTTGCAGGATGCCTCAGAGGGATGCAGTGCGGTCGAAGTGCTTCCGATGTGGGAAATGCAACCACCTCGGCGGTGGTCACATCCATCGTCAGCATTATCGTGGCAACAGCGATCATAACCATCATATGCAACGTTATAGGCATTTAACCCGAATTTATGATAATGACTAAAGTAAAAAAATGTATCGCCCTCAATACACCACAAAAAGAGATCCATACATCACTGTTCGAGATCTAACCATGGCCTATGGCAGCTTTGTGGTCATGAAAGATTTAAATTTTACCATTGATCGTGGTGATATCTTCATTATTATGGGGGGCAGTGGTTGCGGGAAAAGTACACTCATGAAGATCATGGTGGGACTTAAGGAACCTGCCAAAGGACAGATTTTTTATAATGATTTGAGTTTTTGGGAAGCAGACGTTTACCATCGGAAGAATATGATGAAACAAATCGGAATCCTCTATCAATACGGTGCGCTTTGGAGTTCTATGACCCTGTCTGAAAATGTCGCATTCCCGCTTGAGGAATACACGAAATTGGGTCATCGTGAGATTCGTGAACTGGTGTCTTTAAAACTTTCCATGGTGGGTCTTTCCGGATTTGAAGACTTTTATCCTTCCGAGATCAGCGGAGGTATGCGGAAACGGGCCGCACTTGCACGTGCCATTGCATTGGATCCGGATATTCTGTTTTTCGATGAGCCATCAGCAGGTCTTGATCCCGTCAGTGCAAAAAGATTAGATGATCTTATTTTAGAGCTAAGAGACAGTCTCGGAGCAACCATAATTGTTGTAACCCATGAACTGGCAAGTATCTTCGCCATCGGCAACAACTCTATATTCCTCGACCCGGAAACACGAACGATGATTGCCCAAGGAAATCCCAGGATGCTGCTTGAAAATTCCCAAGAACCAAAAGTACTGAATTTTCTTATGAGGGGAGACACGAAAGGACACATATCTTGAGAAAAAGCGCCAGTAAAACCGTCATCGGTATTTTTGTCGTAAGTGCCTTGGCTTTGGTTGTCGCCGGCGTCCTCATTTTTGGCTCCGGTGACTTCCTGAAGGAAAGATACAAATTTGTGTTATTTTTTCAAGACTCTGTGAAAGGCTTGAATGTGGGGGCCCCTGTTGTTTTTCTAGGTGTCAAGATCGGTGAAGTGAAGGATATTGCCGTGATACAAGATCCCTCGAAGTCATCTTTTTACATTCAAGTCATTATTGAGCTGACGTCAGGTAAAATCAAAAGATCTATTACCAAGGAGTTCAGTGGTGTTGAAGAAACATATGAATATTGTAATCAACTCATAAAGCAGGGTCTAAGAGCTGAGCTTGGCCTGCAAAGCGTTGTAACCGGTCAGCTGCAGATAGAGCTCGATTTTCATCCGGAAGAAAACGCCATTCTTTTGGGAGGAAATGACCAATGTCAAGAGATCCCGACAATTCCTTCCAAGTTTGAAAAATTGACAAAGACACTAGAGAACCTTCCCCTTGAGGAGATTGTCGAAAAGTTATCCTCTTCACTGAATCGAATTGATGCCCTGTTGAACTCACCTGAAATACCGGAGATCCTAAAATCCATGAAGCTGGCTATGGAAGACGCAAAACAGTTTTCTCATAAAGTAAACAAACAAATTCAACCCATGATTAAAAAGTTAGATGCAGTTCTTGAGGCACATAACAAGATTGCCCAAAGTTTGGACCAGCAGATGGATCCTCTGACATCTAACATCCAAGAACTTGTAGAAGTGGTAACCGAAGCATCGAAACAAGCGGATAAGACGCTTAAGACCCTTGAAAACCTTATCAGTGAAGACTCCATTGCAACAGTGGAGTTGACAACAACACTTAAAGAATTTTCATCTGCGGCAAGATCGATACGTAATCTGGCGGATTATCTTAACCGACATCCTGAAACGATCGTTCGAGGCAAAACTGTAGACATTGAAGGCAATCGGTGAAAACAAAAAAAAAATATCACGCGGATCT
>JAFDCA010000524.1 GCA_019313025.1 Deltaproteobacteria bacterium | reverse complement strand
TGGCGATTTCCATGAAAAAGTTCATCCCTACACCGAAGAAAAACGAGAGTCTCGGCGCAAATGCATCGATATCCAGACCCGCCGCGAGGGCTGCTTTCACATACTCGAGACCGTCAGCCAGAGTAAATGCGGCCTGAAGAACAGAATCGGCCCCTGCCTCCATCATGTGGTAACCGCTGATACTGACGGTGTTGTATTTGGGCATGTTTTTGGAGCAGTAGCCGATAATGTCGGATACAATCCGCATGGAAGGGTCCGGCGGGTAGATATAGGTGTTTCGGGTCAGATATTCTTTTAGAATGTCGTTTTGTATGGTTCCGCCCAACTGTTCCTGCTTTACGCCCTGTTCCTCTGCAGCAACGATATATCCCGCCATCACCGGAAGAACCGCACCGTTCATGGTCATGGAAACCGTGACCTTGTCCAGAGGAATCTGGTCAAAGAGAATCTTCATGTCCTCTATAGAATCGATGGCCACCCCGGCCTTACCGATATCACCCGTTACCCTGGGATGATCCGAATCATATCCCCTGTGGGTTGCCAGATCAAACGCCACGGAAAGCCCGGTTTGGCCGGCAGCCAGATTTCGTCGATAAAAAGCATTCGATTCCCTGGCCGTGGAAAACCCCGCATACTGTCGAATGGTCCATGGTCTTCCGGCATACATGGTGGCCATGGGTCCTCTGACATAGGGTGCAAAACCAGGCAGCGTGTTGACATGGGTCATCCCTTCAATGTCCTCTGCCGTATACAAAGGCTTGACCAGAATCCCTTCAGGGGTCTTCCAGTTCAGATTCTCAAGGGGTTTTCCTCTGAGCTGTTTGGTGGCAAGTTGTTGCCATTTTTCCAAATCAGGATGTTCTGCCATGGCATCCTCCTTATTTTATTGACGTCATTATTATAACTTTGACAACAGTTTAATCCTTTTTTACATACCAATTTTACCCATCAACTTCAATGGCGCTTCAGGTATAAATAAATTTTTAACTGGAAACTGTGTGAGTGGCTCAGGTTATCTTTCACACAGTTCAACCAGAACACCGTTGGTCGCTTTGGGATGTAAAAAAGCGATTTTTGCACCGCCTGCGCCTTTTCTGGGCGTCTCATCGATAAGACGTACCCCTTTTTCCTTTAACTCTGCCAGTGCTTCTTCGATATTCTCCACTCGAAAGGCAACATGGTGTACGCCTGGCCCCTTTTTTTCTAAAAACTTTGCAACCGGGCCATCGGGAGCAGTGGATTCCAAAAGTTCCACTTCACTTTCTCCAACCGGAAAAAAGGCGGTTGTCACTTTCTGTTCTTCCACGGTCTCGGTTCCTTCAAAATGAAGCCCCAAGGCATCTGTCCACAAGCTTTTGCCGTCTTCGATACTGTTTACCGCAATTCCTAAATGATCAATCTTCAATATTTTCATAAACACCCTCCTTTTAAAGTTGACGATTGACGAATCTTATATTTTCAGTCTTTAAATTTTTTCATTACCCGCCCAAATCCGGGCATGGCATTTTTTATGGTACGGTCATCTACGCAAAAAGCGATTCTAAAATGACCCGGACCGCCAAAGCCGCTTCCGGGCACGGTAAGGATGAGCTCTTTTTGCAATTCTTTGACAAATGTTACATCATCAGGCACCGGTGTTTTAGGAAAGAGATAAAAAGCGCCCGGTGGTTCGACGAAATCATAACCGCAATCTGCCAGGCCGTTACACAAAAGATCTCTTTTCCGGGCATAAGCGGAAATGTCCACACTGTAACCTTGAAGAGACGCAACGATTCGCTGCATCAAGCCAGGCGCGTTGACAAATCCCAAAATTCTGTTGGCAAGTGCCATCCCCTCCAACAGCTCTTTCTTGTATGAAGCTTCTGGATGAACCACCAGATAACCGATTCGTTCGCCGGGGATGGAAATATCCTTGGAATATGACGTGGCAATAATACTTTCTCTATAACTTTTAAATATACTGGGAACCGTGTATCCCTGGTAAACTATTTTACGATAGGGTTCATCCGATATCAGATACAATGTCCGGTTCAGCCGTTTTCCTTTATTTTTTAAGATCGTTCCGAGTTCATCGAGACTCTCTTTTGAATAGACCTGACCGGTGGGATTATTCGGAGAGTTGATCAGGACCGCCTTTGTCTTTTCGGTAATGGCCCCATGAATTGCGTTAATGTCCAGAGAAAAGTCGGGTTTAGTCGACACGGTTTTCAAAATCCCACCATGATTATCCGCGTAAAATTGATACTCTACAAAATAAGGTGCCGGTGAAATGACTTCGTCTCCCGGGTCAAGAATTGCTTTTAGAATCACATTCAGGGCACCGGCAGCGCCACAGGTCATGATCACATCGTTTTCCGAAACCTGAACCTGCTGCTCTTTACATAGATACTCCGCCACGGACTTGCGGACATGGGGATACCCGGTATTGGGCATATACCCATGATCTCCGTCGGCCAAGGACATTACCGTATTTTTCAGGACTTCTCTGAATATTTCAGGGGGCGCTATATTTGGATTGCCGAGGCTGAAATCAAACACATTACCAGCCCCGTGCTCGGCTTTGAGCCGTGCACCCTCTTCAAACATTTTTCGAATCCATGAAGATCCGGATATTTTGGTTTTTATATGCTTTGAAATGGTCATGTTATAATCAGCAACCGTACTTTCAAAAAACCCATAATCAACTGATATCGTAGAGCATAAATTTTCGGCATTTTTATGTCGCCCTATGGAACAAGGAAAAGAGACCAGCGAACTAAAATGAAAAGTATATAAATATTATAATGTGGGTTGCAAGTTATTTTTAAAAAATTCTTTGTTGAATTCCCCAAATTTTCCATTGCAAATGGCCGTTCGCAGTTGTCGCATTAAATTCATGAAGTAATGAACATTATGGATGGTATTTAGACGATAAGCAAGCAGTTCTTTTGACAGATAAAGGTGTCGAAGGTAAGCCCTTGAATAATTCCGACAGGTATAACAGATGCATTCTGACTCTATGGGATCCATATCGCTTTTAAATCGTGAATTAGAAATATTGATGGTACCGGACTTAGTGAACATTTGGCCGTTTCTTGCATTTCTTGTGGGAAGGACACAGTCGAACATGTCAGCCCCAAGAGTCACAAGGGTCACAATATCCTCAGGTGTCCCCACCCCCATGATATATTTTGGTTTTGTATCCGGCAGAATCGGCAGGGTAACATCCGCCATTTCAATCATGAGGTCTTTGGGTTCCCCAACGCTAAGTCCACCGATGGCATATCCATCAAAGTCTATTTCCAACAAATCATTGGCCGACATTTCTCTGAGGTCCTTGAACATACCGCCCTGAACAATCCCGAACAAAGCATTTTTCTCATTTTTAAAGGCTTCCTTGCATCTTTTCGCCCATTTCGTGGTGAGCTCAAGGGCTTTTTGGACATCACTTTTTTCAGATGGGTATTTTATGCATTCGTCAAGACACATCACGATGTCAGATCCCAGGCACCGCTGTATCTCCATGGATTTTTCAGGGGTTAGCATATGCTGGGAACCGTCGATGTGGGATTGAAATAACACCCCTTCGTTGGTCACTTCTCTGAGTTTGGCAAGGGAAAACACCTGAAAACCACCACTGTCGGTTAAAATAGGGCCGTCCCAGTGCATAAAATCATGAAGACCGTTAAAACTCCGGATCACATCGCATCCCGGCCTGAGATATAAATGATACGTATTCCCAAGGATGATCTGTGCACCACAGGTTATCAGTTCTTCAGGGGACAGCGATTTTACGGTACCCAGGGTTCCCACCGGCATAAAAACGGGTGTTTCCACTTCACCGTGTGCGGTACGCAAAATTCCCGCTCTTGCCCGTGTCGCCTTACACTCCGCAATTATTTTAAAATCAAACATAAAGTTATAGATTGTCGTTCCTTAGTCGTAAATCTGGTGCTTTATCTGGCAAAAAATTAAATCATTCCTAGAGCTACTTTGAAGTCAATTTCTTTCAAAAAACTAAACCATTACCCTTTTTCGTGTTTTCGAATTTTCGTGCTTTCGTGATAGAGGTTTTGTTCTTTTCGAGCTTGTCCCGCTTGTCAAGATACCGCTTTCTGTGTGAAGACTTTCCGGTTTATGCGATCAACATCGCATCTCCGTAGCTGAAAAATCGGTACGGTTTCTCTATGGCCGCTTTGTATGCATTCAACACATTTTCTCGGGTTGAAAATGCTGACACCAGCATAAGAAGTGTCGATTTGGGAAGATGAAAGTTTGTGATCATTGCATCAACGGTTTTGAACCTGTATCCGGGATAAATAAACAGGTTGCAACGACCTTCACCTTGAACAACGATTCCATTTCTTTTGCTCGCATACTCCAGCGTCCGAACCGAAGTCGTTCCCACAGCCACAATACGATGACCTTTCTTTTTCGATTGATTGATCATGTCGGCGGTTTCTTTGGAAATAGAATACCATTCGGAATGAATCCGATGATCTCTGATATCGGGCACTCTGACCGGCAAAAATGTACCGTAACCGACATGGAGGGTAATGGCAACGATCTTCACCCCTTTTTCCTCTAGTTTTTTCATAAGACTTATCGAAAAATGAAGGCCTGCCGTAGGTGCAGCCACAGCGCCTTTTTTTGAGGCATAGACGGTCTGATAAAATGTTCGATCTTTTTTATCATCGTTCCGCTTAATATAAGGCGGCAAAGGAACACGCCCGAT
>JAFDCA010000523.1 GCA_019313025.1 Deltaproteobacteria bacterium | reverse complement strand
GAGCGAGACACCTTACCACTGAATGATCCGGATCTAAAGGATTCGGTCAAACGCCTTTTTTTGTTTCAATCAAATCTCATAGATTTTGTGTTTCAAAAATTTAAACTGATTGAAAATCGGGTGTTGTGATATCGATTGCAATTCAAATACCTTCAACGTCTAAGCAGAATTGACCGCCCCGAAAATTCGTCTTAACATATTATGATACTGCAATATTGGTGAACTTGTAATATTCTCAATCGGTACTTGAATTTTATTGACATTTTAGAGTGTTCATAATATTTGTCGCTTATCATTGTGCTCATCATAAGCTCAATCTCAAGCTCAAAGTTACTTCAAAAAATTCTTACCTGCAATTGCCGCTCATTATTGAATCGATTCTCAACTTCTGGATTCTTTTTCCGCTGAAATCGAAGCTGGATCCCCTAAACTTTTAACTATTTTTAAATGGAGGTGTATCATGCTTAAAAAGTTGATGATTAGCATGGTGTTTCTCTTGGCAGTATCCACCCTTTCGTATTCTCAAGAAAAATTTGCGGTATCTGGGGAAGTCAAGTTTCCAAAAAGAGAAGGGGTCATTATCCTTACGCTTGAAACGCAGGAAGAGTTTGAAAAAGGGGAGTCAACACCACCGGAGAGAAAGCTCATGATAAAGCCGGATGCGCAACAGCTAAAGGTTAAAATGGTTCCTTTTAAATTTGTCGGTGTACCGAAAGGTACCTATGCCATATCGTGTATTCAAGATTTAAATGAGAATGGAGAGATGGATTTTATGGATGGTGTCTGGACCAAGATACCCACAGAACCATATGGTTTGTCAGGTCCAACCTTTATGGGTTTCAACTGGAGCGATATAAAATTTGAATTGGATAAAGATGTCAGTGGAATTGAGATTGAGTTGCGTAGCTTTTGAAAGAAACTCCAATTTACACAGTTCAGTTGAGTCCGAAACTGTGCTGGCTCGAACATATCGGCAAAATTAGCTGGCCTTGAAAAGTGTGATATTTTCGGATATCTGAAAAATTGTGACATTTGGGTTTCTATCAATGTATCACTTTCGAGGTATATGTGGTTTTTGGCTAGCTGTGTTCAGCAATTTAGACCTATATTCACCTAAGAAGTTCCTTTAAACGTTTTAAGCCACTCTTGGTGGAGATTCAATTTGTAGCCCCATTTTTTTTAATTTTAGCTTTCTGAAGAGGCATAGTATTAATAGGGGAGAAAAAAATGGCTAAAGATGTAATTGAACAATGGCTGGAAATCATGAGGGCTACAACCCCTGAAATAAATCCACACAAATCCGCTCTTCTTATAATAGATATGCAAGAATATCAGGTAAGAAAAGACTGGGCTCTCTATAAGCTCATGAATGAATCTGTTCCCGGGATTCTTGATCATTTTGTAGACCAAGTGTCCAAGGTTGTTGAACCAAATATAAGAAAACTGATTGAGCTCTTTAGAGAAAACAAAATGAAAATAATTTACGCTATGTTTTCATCTTTCAATAAAGATGGAAGTGACCTCACCAGAAAAATAAAAGTGTTCAACGAGATCGCAAGGCAACAATATGGAGATGTTCTATTCCCTCATAAAGATCATGCTGGTTCTCAAATTGTAAATTCCCTTAAACCTAAAAATGAAGAGATGGTCGTAATCAAGAATACTAGTGGTGTTTTCACAGCCACTAATCTTGAATTATTTCTTCAAAACATGGGAGTAGAACAATTATTTGTCGTAGGCGTAGTAACGAACATATGTGTTGAAGGCTCTGCCAGGGCTGCTTCTGAACTTGGATTTGACGTATTTATAATTGATGATGCCTGTGCCGCTTGGAGTCCTGAAATACATAAAAACACCTTGATGTCTTTTGAAATGATGTTTGGTTCAGTAATAAGAACCGATGAGGTAATAAAAAAAGTAAAAGAGAATTTATAATTAAAAATATCAACTTATCAAAAGTTTTTAAAACCACAAACAAGTTGATATTTTGGCATGTCTGTAAAATTATGATATTTGGCTTTCTCTTAATATATCAGTACTCAGGGCTATTTAAGTTTGTTACCACTAATCTGCAATTTATTACATCCCAGATAGGTGCGATGACAGGATAAAAAAGGAGGTGCTTTATGATAAGGCTTTTTTTAACAGTACTGTTCGCTATTTTGTTAGTTGCATCTTTTGCTGATGCGGCCGACAAGGCAAAAATAATTGCAGAAGATGGCCAATACGTTTCCTATGAAAACGGTGTTGTTTACGATGAGAAAACAAACCTAGAATGGTTAGCAGGGCCTGATAAATTTGTGACCTGGGATGAAGCCAAGGGGTGGGTTGAAAGCCTGACGGTTGATGGAGGCGGATGGAGAATGCCGACAAAGGATGAATTGAAATCTATCTATAAAAAAGGGGTCGGCGAACGCAATATGACGCCACTATTTGAAATCACTGGATGGCGCCTGTGGTCTAATGAAACAGAAGGTGAGTCGGCAGCTTGGTACTTTAACTTCATGGATGGCGACTATACCTGGGGGCCCCGGGAAAGCGAAGGCAACCCTCGGGTTTTTGCGGTGCGCATTCGAAAATAATGATAGCTTTTTAGGCTATAAAATTATTGGGATGTTAGATTGGGATATCTGTAATTTTGATGAAATACAGATCATCTCAATATATCAATAGGTTGCTGAGTGCTGAATTTTGATTGAAAACGCCTATCGATTTGGGTATACGCATATAAATATGAAAATCAAAATTTATACAACGGGTGGTACTATCGACAAGGTTTACTTCGACCAGAAATCAGACTATCAGGTTGGAGATCCACAAGCGAAGGGAGTTTTGGAGCG
>JAFDCA010000522.1 GCA_019313025.1 Deltaproteobacteria bacterium | reverse complement strand
ACATTCCGTTTCATCCGCCGGATAATTTCGTTGAGATCTGCAAGAACTCGCAAACAAAAGCGCGTAAAAGAGAACATGTCCATGGCTTTTTAGAATATCGTTCAGTAGTTTGATTTTATGCTTTATTTTGAAATGCTTCGAAGATGTTCTCTTTAACGCGCTCTAATTTGCTCAGACAGCTTCCCGACCTCAACGAAATCATCCGGGCGGCTTACGGTAAATTGTGACCGTTATTAATTCAATCGGAATATATTTTTGGCAACTGCTATAAACTGAAGTTTCATACCTTTTCGGGTTGTTGCCCACATCATTTTTCGCTGGCCCTGAAATATTTTTTGATAAATCTAAGGCTCGTTTCACGCGATTCCAAAACTCGCCCTCCGGGTTCAAACAGTTAAAGTCGCTTTTCTTTCACTTTGCCAAGATTTATGAACAAAAAACGTTTCAATGAACGCTCAAAAAGAGTTACGTTTGGGCAACAACCCGTTTCATCGTTAACATCGTGTAAAAACACCCTATTCAAACCGGCATGGATGCAGATTGAAAAATGTTTCTTGGAATTCGATCGATCAACATCGGAAAATGATCAGAACTTAGCCCCAATCGATTCAGCCTGTCCGATAATTTTTCCGTATCGATTTGCTCTAATTCATGGTGTGCTTGAAATTTTGACATCAACAGATCGGCTATATACACCATTGTAACAAGTTCTTCATCCTCCGTTGAAGCTTCGGGCTGATGGTGATTGGCAATCACATTAATCAGATTGTTTGGCAGGGTCCATAGCTTACCCAGCCGCATTCCGGCTTCAGTGTGATCTACACCGAACTTCAATCTTTCCATTTCGCACAAGTCATGGCCTTTTTCCTGGGTAGATCTATAGAAGAAAGGGGCGTTTGCCGTCATCACCTGATCCAGGGGAATTTTTCCGATATCATGCAAAAGACCGGCTGTATAGGCAATATCGGGTGCCACCTTTTCAGTAAAAGCGGCAAGCTCTTGAGCAATCAGGGCGGTTCCGATCGCATGATGGAAGATTCCCCCTTTGCACAGAGAGTAGCCTTGGAATGATTGCGGGAAGAGTGATTTGACCGATGCCGTAACAACGAGTTTTAAAAGTCGTTTTTCTCCCACCAATACCAGTGCCCGATCTATGGAATCAACGACTGTTTTCAGACCCATGATAGCAGAGTTGCAAAGATTTAAAACCCTTCCGCTGATCACCTGGTCCCGGCGGATCTCATTCCCTACTTCTTTCATCGTATAGTCATCTCTGTGTATCATACGGATAACTTTAAGTGCCACCTGGGGTATTGGTTTCACCCTTTGAATCGCCTCATCAATATTGAAAACAACATCGGTTTGAAAAGGACTCATGGACGGCCGTTCAATTTGCCATGTCGGTTCAATGGTCGTGTTCCATTGATAAAGATCAAGGCTCATTTTGCGTCCGGAATATCCGCCGGTTTCGGTTTCAATGATCGGAATCCCTTGATCTTCGAGATAAACTTGAACCCTTTCAGCGGTTCGTCCCCCGATATCCAGGGATAGATCCATATCGGATACAGGTCCTATAAGGGCGCCTCCGGCCACACATGCTTCCAAATTTTCTTTCGAAGCCCCCGCATCCATCAATTTATTTAAAAAATGCGGCAAGCCGGTGGTTGCATAATTTTCAGGAATAAAATGCGCATCCGATCCTGTGGGCTCGGCCAAAAGAAGGTGGAGCAATCCTCCCACATCGGCCTGGCGATCAACCAGAGTAACCCCTACGCAGCTTCCCAGATATGCTTCGAGGGATTCTTGTTTTTTCTCACTAATAACCGATGTGCCTGAAGTCACAATTTGTTTTTTCATCTCTCCAAAATCCTCGATAATAAAAAATCAACTTTAACTTTTTTTGTCAAGTTTTGCACCCCAAATTGTCTGTGCATATATAGATATCAAACAGACGTCAATTTTAATGCGGCCGTTTTAAGATAGTGAAAAACATTCGATCCTTCTGCCGAGGCCGGTTCCTTTCCTGATACAACATTCTGAAAAAATTCAATATTTTCTTTATCAAAACTGCCGATCTTTTGATCGATCAATTTTAAAGTGTTGTGTATCATACTGTAAAGGACTATGGGGCCGAACATGTCTTCCCCATTCTCATTTTTATCCCATGCTCCGATTATCTTGTGGTGGGTAATTCTAAAGACTTTGGGTGCGTTTGTGTAATGTAAAATCTCTGCAAACAGATCAAGGCATTCAGTGACGCCGTCCGAGTATCCATTTTCAAAAGAGGCCAAGCCGTCTTTGATTATTTCATCGAGATCGAGTGCATTAAAGGATAGGTTCAGCTTGGCGACGCATTCCTGTTGAATGGTTTTCACGGAGTCTTCCTTTTTGCTTATGACCACATCCGTATCTTTTAGGATTTTAACCACATTGAAAGGATTCATCATTTCTTTGACAGTGGGACTTTTACGCATGGCAACGTCATAGACAGACGTATTGTAAATGGCCAGATCATTGTCGAGCACCAGAATCCGAGTTTTTTCGGCGTCGATATTTTCGATATAAAGATCGAGATCTCGCTTTCTTTTGTAAGTGTAGTCCGCCATTTCAAGAAGCTCCCGCATAATTTTTTTATCTATCTTGCGGCCGCTTTCTAAGGGACCGATGGAAGCAATGATCTGTCGCCCCATATTGTCGATTTTAATTTTTTTTAAAAGGTTTTCTTTAAAAGACATAATGCCTCCTTTTGCAAAGTGCGGGATAAAGGATGCACGATACCAGATAATAAATATCAAAACTATCATACCCCGTGTGTCTGTGTAAACGATAGTTTTTAAAATATTTTATACGGTTTCTTGACGTTATAATGATATTCATGTATACAAAAGTTTTTCTCAAATTTACACCGTCTCAATCAATGGGAGATGCGTCATTGGGTAGTCATTAAGAAAGCGTTTCGTCCTGTTCAGACACATGATGATACGAAGTTTATTGGCATGCCAAAGCGTTGATATAATAGGAGGTTAATCACTTTGTTTAAACTGGGTATACTAAACTCTAATCACTCATTTATGGAACAGAGGTGGAATATGGAAGATAAGGTTAAACTTATATTCGTCGACAAAACATATGAACTTCCAATTGTTACCGGCAGTGAGGGCGAAAGGGCCATCGATATTTCAAACCTTCGCCAAATGACGGGCCTCATTACCTTGGATCCTGGCTATGCCAACACCGGCAGCTGCACCAGTTCCATTACGTTCATGGATGGTGAAAAAGGAATTCTACGGTATCGCGGAATCCCGGTGGAACAGCTGGCTGAACATTCGAGTTTTCTCGAAACCGTCTATTTGTTAATAAACGGTCGGCTGCCCACCAAAGCGGAGCTCAAAAACATGTCGGTTTTATTTAACGACCAATCACTTGTGCATGAGGACATGCAGATTTTTTATCAGAACTTTCCCAGAGCTTCTCATCCCATGGGAATACTCTCATCCATGGTGAATGCTTTAAGAAGCTTTTATCCCGAGCTTGAGGACATTGAAGAGGAGATCAATATTACCGTTACCCGCTTATTATCCAAAGTTCGGACCATGGCCGCCATGTCTTATAAGATATCGAGAGGTCACAAAGTTGTTTATCCGCGACCTGATCTAAAATACTGTGCAAATTTTCTGAACATGATGTTTGATACACCGGTTAAGCCGTATCACATTGATGAAGACCTGGTAAGGGCACTGGATGTTTTCTGGATTCTTCACGCTGACCATGAGCAGAACTGTTCGACTTCAGCGGTAAGGCTGGTGGGGAGCGGGAGAGTCAATCTGTATGCGGCGATTTCCGCCGGTATCGCAGCTCTCTGGGGCCCGTTGCACGGAGGAGCCAATCAAGCGGTCATCGAAATGCTTACCGATATTCAACAAGACGGCGGGAACTATCGCAAGGCCATTAAACGCGCCAAAGATAAAAAAGATCCCTTTCGCCTCATGGGTTTTGGACATCGCGTATATAAGGCATATGATCCGCGGGCCAAAATCATGAAGAAGATGTGTGATAAGGTTCTTGCCAAACTCAACATTAAAGATCCGTTGCTCGATATTGCCAAGGAACTTGAAGAAGCGGCATTAAGAGATGATTATTTCATTGAATACAATCTGTATCCAAATATCGATTTTTACAGCGGCATCGTCCTTCGAGCCATGGGCATTCCCACCAACATGTTTACGGTCATGTTTGCCATCGGTCGGTTACCGGGCTGGATTGCTCAATGGAAAGAGAGTCTAGATGATCCCAAATGGAAACTTGGACGACCTCGTCAGATTTACACCGGACCGACCATAACCGACTATATTCCCATCGACCAACGATAGTCCGATATCGATGAACGCTACGGATAGGAAGCTTAGAAGTTTACTGCAGCAACTCACCCTGGGCCAGGTGGTGAAGCCGGTCAACTTGCTCGAGGAACAAAAAGCTTTTCTGAACCCTCGTTTTTTTAGCATTAAAAAATCTCCTGTGTTCAAATATAAAAACGGTCCTTCAGATTGGAGTGATTTTAAGCCGATTTTGCCTCTTGAATCCATGGATGCCCCGGATGAAGTCATCGAACTATACCGTGAAAAACAGTTCGAGCTGGACAGAACTAAAAAGATGTTTGCTGCGGTCGGCAGCGAAAGATTCACACGATTTGCCATTGAAATCTTCGGCGCCCCAACCACCAAAGACGCCCAGCTGGCTCGCCAGGTTTTAGAAAGACTTTCAGATGTCATGCCTCCTGAACGAAGCGTTTTAGCAAAGGACTTTGCAAAGTTACTTGAGACCCGCTTAGAAAAACTTGGTATTTCCATGGATATTACGCTGGCGTCTTCAATGGCCACAAAAATATCGGTAGACAGTGTTTCCCGCGTCATTCATCTTAATCGAAATGCTCTGTTTGCACCCCAGGAAGTAAAACGCCTTTTGGTACATGAGATAGATGTTCACGCTGTTCGCATTCACAATGGTTCCTGCTTTCCATGGGGTATTTTTTCCATGGGTACGGCAGGCTATCGAGAAGCCGAAGAAGGACTTGCGGTTCACTTTGAACACATGTCTGATAACCTTTATCCCTTCCAGGAGAAAATTTACGCTGGGCGTTGTTTGGCGGTATACTTATCGCTCACAGCCGGATTTGCAGAAGTTTTTGAAGAACTCTTGGAGTATTTCGATGAAGAGACGGCGTATACGATTGTGGCACGGGTGAAACGGGGGTTGGCCGATACGTCACGCTCAGGTGCGCTTACAAAGGAATTTCACTATTTTACCGGACCCAATAGGGTTCGATCGTACCTTAATGCCAAGGGCAATCTTGAAATGCTAATGGGTGGAAAAATTGCTTTCAGACACGCTCAATTAATAGACAGGTTTGTGCAAAACGGTATTGTGAACCCCTCTCATTGGATTTTTCCGTTGGAATGAACCATGATAAAGAATCTGTTCCAACTTAAGGATGCACTGAGCAAATACCGGGGAACCTGGGCCTGGGTGGGACAGAGAGGTATCGATGCGTATGCGGTGCTTGATTTTATTTCTTTAGATGCGGGATTCTTTTGTGACTTTGGTGAGGAATATGAAAGGCTTTGGACAGAAAAGACCCTATTTTCTGTGGAGAAAGATTTCGGGAGGCGGGAAAACTGGGGGAATCAGGATCTTGAAATGCTGTGGGAAGCGCCGACACGGAAACGGATTGAAACATACATCAGTGGTGTGAAGGAACCTATCCATACGGTTTGCTACCGTTCCCTTAGGGTGTTAGAAAATGACAGACGTTTTCGTGTGTTGGCGCCCCCTTTGATGCTTAAGGATCTTTTTGACGACAAGTTGCGGCAATTGGAAATGTTTTCCATGTTGGGCGTAAAGACCCCGAAGACTTTTGTAAGTACCTTGGATGAAACAACCTTTTCCAAGGCAAGTGATATTTTGGATGGCCCTTTTGTCATACAGCCCCCGGTGGGGTCTTCCGGGGAGAACACTTATTTTGTGAACAATGAGACAGAATTCGAGAGGGTCAAGGATATACTTGAACCCGATCAACGCGTGAAACTGTCCAAATATTTGCCGGTGCCTTCTCTCAACGGGCATTGTGTCATCCTGAAAACCCGTGAAGGATTGAGATCAATCGCTGCCTGTCCGTCAGTTCAAATTGTAGGTGCCTATGGATGCACAAACCGGGCTGAAGTTTACTGCGGAAATGATTTCTCAGCTGCCGACAGAGTCCCGAAATCCATAAGGGAAGAAATCTGTACAATTATGGAAAAAATCGGCATTTTCATGGGCGCCAAAGGTTTTTTGGGTCTTTTTGGTATGGATTTCCTTCTTCACGGCGACGAGGTGTTGGCTTTAGAGATCAACCCGAGGTTCCAGGGATCGACCATGCTTTTATCATTGCTACAAGTGGACAGGGGTGAAGTTCCCTTGGTGGCGCTTCACGTGATGCAGTTTCTGGGTCTTATTGAAGAATTTACACAAGATTTTTTAGAACAGTCCAAAAAGATGTTCCGGAGGCCTTATAACGGTGCTCACTTAATTGTGCACAGCTTGGAAGATAAACCTTGCTTTATCAAGCACAAAATAAAAGCGGGCATTTACACCCTTGTGAACAATGCCGTCGAGCGGGTTCGAAACGGAACGACCTGCCGTGACATCAAACGTCCCGATGAGTGGTGTATTCTGGGCAATCTTCCTGAAATAGCGACTAAAATTTGTCATGAAGCCCGTTTTGCCATGTTGCAAACGCGCGAAAGCGTTCTTGATAGCCACTTAAAACAACTCGAGTCTTATGCTGCGACTTTTGTAAATGAATTACAGGGCCGCTGCAGAGTGCTCCCCTTTGATGGAGGTAGGGAATGAACCCTTTTTTACCTGAAACTTACGACATAGAGCAGCGGTGTGTCGAGTTGTACTCTCTTGGCCATAAAGGACCGATAACTGAGGCGCCGTTTTATCTTCACGCCCTTGGCTTCGACAGCGAACCTGGTAAACTCGGCGTAGAACTCATCTCTTCTTT
>JAFDCA010000521.1 GCA_019313025.1 Deltaproteobacteria bacterium | reverse complement strand
TTCTGCCAAACATTCAAGACCTTAAGATGGTCATTACTGATTTGGAAGATAGGATTCATCAGCTCAGGGTGGAATGTCCTCTGGAATGGAAGCCCATAAGAGATGAAATTGAAGGTGTTAAGGGTAACCTAACCAATACCTATGACGAAGTCATTGGTTATATCGGTGGAACTGCTGCGCCTGTAGACGTACCTGGATAAACTTTAAAAGCTGATACGAATCAATTTCGTTCGTAAAATGGTTTATAATTGTCCGACGATCTGATTGTAATGGATTGTCGGATAGTTTTTTAAGGTCATCTTTTTAGCGCGGAATTCTAAGTTATATATTGTTTAGCACTTAAATCATAAAAGATTATGGTCATTAAACGATCAATCCAAATAGTAATTGCAGTATTATCTATAATGATTGGTGTGATGGACGCAATGGCGATCGAAGAGGCTAAATACAAGGTTTTGGAAAAAGACAACGGGTTCGAAATCCGCGATTACGCTTCCCACATCCTAGCCGAAACCATTGTGGAAGGAGATCGCGAAGGGGCTGGAAATAAGGCTTTTGATAGGCTCTTTCGCTACATTTCAGGAGATAACCGATCACGCAAAAAAGTGGCGATGACAGCTCCTGTATCCCAACAGCCGAAGGGAGAGAAGATCAAGATGACGGCCCCCGTAGGACAGCGTCGAATGCATGAAAAGTGGGCTGTAAGTTTCATGATGCCAGCCTCATACACTATAGAAAATCTTCCAGAGCCAGAGGACCAAAATATCACCTTGCGTCAGGTTCCGGCTCGACGGATGGCTTCAGTGCGCTATTCCGGTTTTTGGAGCGAAAAGCGCTACCTTAAATACAAATCGAAACTGGTGTCGTGGATTCGCGAAAGAGGCTTTACCATAGTGGGTGATCCCATATGGGCTCGATACAATCCGCCCTTTACACCTTGGTTCTTGCGGCGAAATGAGATTCTGATTCCGATAACTACAGATACTGACTGAGAAAAGGCTCAACAATTTCAAATGGTATTATTCATCTAACTATAAGTTGCGATGATACTCATGAGGTGAGGCTATCCTACATACAATAAGCACTAAAGAGATTACCGGTTTTTAATTGATATATTAAAGCTTATTATAGATAGGTTATTAGTGTCGCATAGATCTGGATTATTTCATATCTGTATTTTTTTAAAGTTATCAACGGAACTCATGTTTAAAATTAGGCAGAAATTTCTATTAACCTTTTTGGCCGCAATGATTTTATTAAAATCCGATTTTATATTATAAGTTGGGTCACTTTGAGTGTAAAATATATTACAATAAAGTTAAATCTAAGCAGGGATGTGAATTCAATAATGAGTTTTCTTAAGATATTCATTGTCAACCTTTTAGCGTTGACTGCCATTGCCGTAACAAACACCCACGCGGGCCAAGTCGATTTGATCAAACAAATGATGTCCGGCGTGAATATCTTGATGATTCGACATGCTTATGCTCCCGGCTCTGGTGACCCGGATAATTTTAAAGTTGGAGATTGTAAAACCCAACGCAATCTGGACGATCGCGGCCGTGAACAGGCACGATCCATCGGAGACTGGCTGCGATCAAAAGGAATCAAAGCGGCTAAAGTCTATTCCAGCCAGTGGTGCCGCTGCTTGGAAACGGCAAGACTGTTGAATCTTGGAACTGTCGCGGAGTTGCCATCCCTAAACTCTTTCTATGAATTTCCACAGAATCGAAAACCCAACATCAAGGCGTTGAGGTCTTTTATCGCGAATCTTCCCGCAAATGGCGATTTGATCATCATGGTCACGCATTTTGTAACCATTTTAGAAATCACCAGAGAGGGGGTCTCATCCGGTGAAGGGGTTGTTCTTAAACTCAAAGGACAAGGTGCCTACGATGTTCTGGGCAGGCTGAGATTTGGATTTTAGGCGGCGTTATCCACAACTCGAACCATTCATAATGACGGTTGACTCATATAATGTAATGCTGTCTTCCAATAAAACCATAAAGGAGCACACAAGGATGGTCGGAAAAAAAAGGATCAGAGTTCTTATTATCCTTATTCTTCTGCTGCAGATTATATGGGTAATTTCATGTGCTCCGGCGAAGAATAAAAAGGGCGTGTATCTTGGCGATATCACCCTGCCGCCCGGTTTTAGCATAAACATCTATGCCACCAATGTCGAGAATGCCCGGTCGCTTGTTCTCGGTGAAAGCGGCACCTTGTTTGTCGGCACCCGCTCAGCAGGTAAAGTCTATGCAGTTCTGGACCGAAACCACGACGCCAGGGCTGACGAAGTCATCACCATCGCTGAAGGATTGAACATGCCCAACGGTGTGGCTTTTAGAGAAGGGTCTCTTTATGTGGCTGAGGTGAACCGAGTGCTGCGATACGATCGTATTGAGTCGCGGTTGAAAAACCCTCCCAAACCCGTGATTGTTGCGGACAGCTTTCCAAAGGATCCCCAACATGGATGGAAATTCATACGTTTCGGTCCAGATGGTAAGCTCTACGTGCCGGTGGGGGCTCCGTGCAATGTCTGCGAACGAAGCAATGAGATATATTCTTCGATTACGCGGATAAATGCGGTTGGCGGTACCCCGGAGATCTTCGCTCATGGTGTACGCAATACAGTGGGTTTTGACTGGCATCCGAATACCGGAGTACTATGGTTCACGGACAACTGACGTGATTGGCTGGGTGACGACCTGCCTCCAGACGAGTTGAATCGGGCATCACAAAAAGGTATGCACTTTGGTTTCCCTTATTGCCATGGAGGTACCATTTCGGATCCGGAATTCGGCAACAAACGAAAGTGTGAAGAGTTCGTGCCTCCATCCATAGCATTGGGACCGCATGTTGCCGCCCTTGGTATGCGATTCTATACAGGAACAATGTTTCCGGACCTCTACCGAAATCAGATCTTTATCGCTGAGCACGGTTCCTGGAACCGGACGTCTCCGATAGGTTATCGCATCAGCCTGGTGCGCCTCAATGGAAATCAAGCGATAAGCTACGAGGTTTTTGCCGAAGGATGGCTTAGAAATGGCCGGGCCTGGGGTCGTCCTGTGGATGTTTTGGTCATGCCGGATGGCGCCC
>JAFDCA010000520.1 GCA_019313025.1 Deltaproteobacteria bacterium | reverse complement strand
CCTGCTCCGTTGGGTCCGATGAGGCCTCGGATTTGGCCGGGTTCTACTTCAAGACGGTAGTTGTTGACAGCCCGCAAGCCCCCGAAGTCGTGGCTCATTTTATCTATACGACGCAGTGGCATTCTATACGTCTTCCTTATTATTATGTTTGGGTTTTATCAGTTTTTTAACGTCAAATTCTTTAAAGGCGATAAGACCTGTTGGACGATAAATCATCACCAAGATGAGCAAAAGCGGAATAATAATCCATTTGAAGATCTCCAGAGGACGTAAGGCTTCACCTAGCATGCTCAAGCTTATCGCACCCACAATCGAGCCGTAAACGGAATTCAACCCACCAAAATAAACCATTGCCAAAACTTCAGCAAGTTTCTGAAGGCCAAACGTCCCCGGATTTACATACCTTAGCACATGGGCAAAAAGTCCTCCGGCCACGCCTGCCCAAAATGCCGCAAACAAAAATGCCACGATTTTTGTTTGTCTGGTGTTAACGGTCATGGCATTGGCAGCCATTTCATCATCACGCACGGCATTTAACGCCTTTCCCAGAGTAGAACGCACAAAATTATTGATGATCCACACACAGGCAACAGTCCACAAAAAAACCGTAGGCAGATTAGCGTAATCCGGCTGGCTGCTTAACCCCCTGGGGCCGCCGACAACCTCCAAATTCTCTATCATGCTTTTGACGATAAACATGAAGGCCAGGGATATGATCGCCAGATAGTCACCCCTGGTCCGAAACGAGGGTATCGCAATTGCTAGTGCACCCAGGGCTGCGACCAGACCCCCGATGATCAAGGCAATGGGAAACATATACGGTCCCAAAGCCGCGGGGAGAAGGGCAGGCCCGAAAATTTTGTCCTTGGCGAACAGGAGCACCGTAAATACCGATGCCGAATAAGCCCCCAAGGCCATGAAGCCGGGATGGGAGCATGAAAATTCACCCATGTAGCCGTTAACCACGTTTAAGCTCAACGTCACGATAATGGCGATCATCGTCAATTTAAGGGTTAAAACCCGGTAGGCACTAACATCAGACCATAAATGCAAAATTGCATACAGAAATCCAAGATGAATGACCACCGAAATGATCAAGGGAAATTTGAAAAGCCATGCAACCAGGCGATTTGTCAACGGGGCGCTCAGCCGGGCAACAATGCCTATGGGCAAGGCATAGATCAGCAATACGAATATCAGTGCGCTGGGAATCAGCAAGGGCTTTTTAAGTATAATCACAAAGCCGAAAAGTACCGGAATCTTGGACAGCCTGAGAACACCGGCCAACGCGTCACCCAAATAATATTCAAGCACTACCGCGATCAGTGCGCCAAAGAGCCAACCCAGTAAAGGTACTTCTGAAAACGAATTGAGTAATTTCTTAAACATTATCTATAATCTCAGACGAGCACTATAAGGTTCTCCAAAAAATCCGTGAGGCCTGAATGTTAGAATTAGAAGTATGATTGAATAGGCGATAAAATCACGAAGGGTCGAAGGAAATATCATGGCCACAAATATTTCAATAAAGCCCAGCAAAAATCCGGCCATACAAGCCCCTAAAATAGAGCCCCTCCCTCCTAAAATAGCCGCCACAAATGCCTTCCAACCAAACACAATGCCCATATACGGATCTAGAACCGGATAGGCCACCCCGAAAAGTATCCCTGCCGCAGCAGCCAGGGCCGAACCAATGGCAAACGTCATCGCGGCAATGGTATTTATGGACACACCCATCAGGGGAACGACCACATAATCAAAGGCCATGGCACGCATGGCCATACCATATTTGGTTCTGCGCACAAATTGGTGCAGTCCGAGCATCAGTGCCAAAGATACCGCTACGATCATAATCTTCTTGTTGGTGACATACACGCCGCCAAGATTATAAGTGGTAGATTCTATCAGAGACGGAAAACTGACCCGTCTGGCACCCAGAAGTGCCAGATTTCCTGTTTCGAGAATGATACCGATCATCAACCCGGTGATCGCGGCCGATGCTCGAGGCGCTTCTCGCAACGGCCGGTACCCCACCCTTTCCACCAGCATACCCACAAAGGAAGTCAGGAACATCGAAATGATGATGGTCAGCACCAAAATTAACCAACCGGGCAGGGTAAGAGAACCCATAGCGGTTAGTGCCGTTATTCCGGTGACGACACCAAAGCCGATATACGCCCCGACCATAAAAATATCACCGTGGGCAAAATTAAACAGCATCAGTATTCCATATACCATGGAATATCCCAGGGCGATTAAGGCATAGAAGCTGCCCCATTGCAAAGCGTTGACCAGATTCTGAAAGAAAAAAGTCATTTTAGAGTGTGCTCCGCTCTCATCCAAAAAAACGGGCTCAGGGCTCTGAAGCCCTGGCCCGTCGTAGAATTGCTTTTTTCATTTTCTGTGGGTTTCGATTTTTTCAGGTTGGAAACCTTTGGATAAACCATTTATCTGTTGTATGGCTCTTACGGGCAGACAGACTTGTAAAACTCGAACTCACCATTGTCACTGATCTTAACGATAACCGCACATTTGATGGGGTCGCCATCTTCTGTGAAGGTCATTTTTCCGGTAATACCGTCAAATTCTTTGATTTTGGCCAGAGCATCACGAACAGCCATACGATCTTTCTCGATTTTTCCCGTGAGCTTTCCCGTAGATTCAATGGCTTTTTGAACGATGCGCAGCGCATCCCATGTCAAAGCGCCCACATCGTCCGGCACATAGCCGTACTTTTCGTTGTAGCGATCAATGAATGCTTTGGTGGAGCCTTTTGCGCCCGCTGCCGCGTAATGGGTACTGAAGAACAGCCCATGGCAGTCATCACCACAGTGCTCGATGAGTTCAGCCGAACCCCAGCTATCGCTCCCAACAATAGGACTGCTCCACCCCTGCTCATGGGCCTGTTTAACAATCAAAGCAACCTCATTATAATACTGCGGGGTGAACAATACCTGGGCACCTGATTGTTTTATTTTGGTCAACTGAGAACTAAAGTCGACGTCTTTGGTGGTGAAGCTTTCAAACGCTACCACCGACTCCGGACCGTTCAATTTTTCCCAAGCTTCTTTAAAAAATTCGGCCAGCCCTTTTGGATAATCACTAGCCACATCGTATAGAACTGCTGCTTTGGTAAATCCGAATTCCTCTTTGATGAAATTGGCAATTACCGGCCCTTGGAAAGGATCAAGGAAACAGCCTCGGAAAACAAAGGGTCGGTCCTTGGTGGTATCGGGATTAGTTGACCAAGGGCTGATCATCGGGGTTTTATAGTTATTGGCTACCTCCCCGGCAGGAATGGCCTGCTTGGAAGCTTGGGGTCCGACAATAACCAGCACTTCGTCTTCCGTAATCATCTTGGTATTGACTTTAACAGCGGATTCCGCTTTTGCTTCGTTGTCCTCGATAACCAACTCTACCGGATACTTCTTTCCCCCGACATCAAGTCCACCGGCGGCATTGATATCCTCAAGCCACATCTGGGCGGCATACTTTGTCCCTTCACCTACTTTGGGAATGTCCCCGGTCATCGGGGCATTGATACCGATTTTGATTACTTCGGGTCCTTTTGGGGCACAAGAGAAGAAAATCAAACCTACAATAATAAACGATGAAACCACAATAAATAACAATAATTTTCGCATTGCCACCTCCTTTGTCATCCTCTTCTTAATGTTATATCCAGAACCAACGCTTCTCATTTCATGTGAATTTATGCTGATATCATAACAAATTGTTTTTTTCAATTAACAATTTGCTGTTTTTAGCATCCTTGTCCTCTAAGACCAAAATCAGACCTCTGTTAATACATATTTGAGGATTTGAGCAATTGGAACCTAATCTCAAATATAAGATTAGATTTCAAGAAAAAACAAGTCGAGCTTTGCGAAATCCCGAAAATCGGGGGGGCGTTAAACGGTTAAAAACCAGTGCATACACGTAATATGGGAGCATTTTGAACTGATTACCAACACAGCCATAGGCTTTTAGATT